>QKJM01000461.1 GCA_003249315.1 Archangium sp. | reverse complement strand
CGTGCGCGCCCGCCTGGGAATCCCCCGACCGCGCGTGGCGGTGCTCTCCAACGGGGAGGAGTCCTCCAAGGGCACCCCCCTCACCCGCGAGGCCTCCGCCCTCCTGCGCGCCTCGGAGTTGGACTTCCTTGGCTACGTGGAGGGGAAGGATCTCTTCTCGGGGGACGTGGAGGTGGTCGTCACCGACGGCTTCACCGGCAACATCGTCCTCAAGACGTCCGAGGGAGTGGCGGCGGCGGTCACGGGCCTGCTGCGCTCGGCGATCGAACGGCGCGGAGGTCTGCCGGAGAAGCTGGGGGCCCTGCTGTTGCAGCCCACCTTCACCGGCCTGAAGAAGATGGTGGACTATGCGGAGTACGGAGGAGCGCCGCTGCTGGGGATTCGCGGTGTGGGCATCGTCGCCCATGGGCGCTCCTCCCCCCGGGCCCTCCAGAAGGCGCTGGAGGCGGCCCTTCACACCGCCCAGGCGGGTTTGCAAGCGGAGTTGACGCGATGCGTCGGTGAGGCGGCCGCCTGGCTCCCCGCTCGTCAGAGGGGAAAGGGGGCGACAGAGGGGGCCCTTTCCGATTAGAGAGCGCGCGCGAGGCGTTCGTTTCGGGGAACTTTCCCGGGGGAACCTTGGCACGCTCGCAGATCATCGGAACCGGCTCATACGCACCGGAGAAGGTCCTGACCAACGCCGACCTGGAAAAGCTCGTCGATACGACGGATGCGTGGATCACGGAGCGCACCGGCATCCGCGAGCGCCGTGTGGCCGCTCCGGACGAGGCCACCAGCGATATGGCGGTGCAGGCGGCCCGTCGCGCGCTGGAGATGGCCGGGGTGCGGCCCGAGGAGCTGGAGCTGATCGTGGTGGGGACCGTCTCGCCGGACATGCCCATGCCCTCGTGCGCGGCGCTGGTGCAGGCGAAGCTGGGGGCGAAGCGGGCTTTCGCCTTCGACGTGGCCGCGGCCTGCGCCGGCGGGCTCTATGCCCTCACCGTGGCGGATCAGTTCCTGCGCACCGGTCAGGTGAAGCGCGCGCTCGTCATCGGCGCGGAGCTGTTTTCACGGATGGTGAACTGGGAGGACCGCAACACCTGCGTCCTCTTCGGGGATGGAGCGGGCGCCATGGTGCTCGCCCCCACGGAGGACGAGGAGCGCGGGTTGCTCTCCTCGCACCTGCACACGGACGGCACCCTGGCGGACATCCTGTGCATTCCCGGTGGCGGCACCCGCAAGTCCTTCAGCGAGGAGGTGCTGCGGGACAAGCTGCACACGCTGCACATGAATGGCCGGGAGGTCTTCAAGTTCGCGGTGCGCGCGCTGGCGGACTCCACCCACGAGGCCCTGGCGGCCAACGGGCTGGAGCCTCGGGACGTGACGCACGTCATCGCGCATCAGGCCAACCTCCGTATTCTGGAAGCGGTGCTTCAGAGACTGGAGCTGCCGCTGGAGAAGTGCTGGCTCAACCTGCGCGAGTACGGCAATACGTCCGCCGCCTCGTTGCCGATGACGCTCGACGAGGCCAACCGCGCCGGTCGGCTGAAGGAAGGGGACGTGGTGGCGATGATGGCCATTGGCGCGGGGATGACGTGGGGCAGCGCGGTGATGCGCTGGTAGCAGGTCAATAGGGAGGGAGAAGAGCAGTATGTCGACGATCGCATTCGTCTTCCCCGGGCAGGGCAGTCAGGCCGTAGGCATGGGGAAGGACTTGTACGAGAAGTTCCCCGAGGCCCGGGCCGTCTTCGAGGCGGTGGACGAGGCCCTGGGCGAGAAGCTGTCCCAGCTCATGTTCGAGGGGCCGGAGGCGGAGCTGAAGCTGACGGCCAACACGCAGCCGGCCATCCTCACGGTGTCGGTGGCGGCGCACGCCGTCTTCTCCAGGCGGGGACCGGCGCCGGTCTTCGTGGCGGGGCACTCGCTGGGGGAGTACTCGGCGCTGGTGACGTCCGGCTCGCTGGAGCTGGCGGACGCGGTGCGGGCGGTGCGCGCGCGCGGCCTCTTCATGCAGGAGGCGGTGCCCGAGGGCGTGGGCGCCATGGCCGCGGTGCTCGGTCTGGAGCCCGCCAAGGTGAAGGCCGCGTGTGAGGAGGCCGCGGAGGGGCAGGTGGTGTCCCCCGCCAACTACAACTCGCCCGAGCAGACGGTCATCGCCGGCCACGCGGGGGCGGTGGAGCGCGCCGGGGTGAAGTGCAAGGAGGCCGGGGCGAAGCGCGTCATGCCGCTGCCTGTCTCCGCGCCCTTCCATTCCGCGCTGATGGAGCCGGTGAAGCCGCGCCTCCAGGAGGTGCTCGCCCGGGCGAAGGTGTCCGCTCCTTCCGTCCCGGTGGTGACGAACGTGGAGGCCCGGCCCAACTCCGACGCCTCCCGCGTGGTGCCGCTCCTGCTCGAGCAGGTGAGCGCCCCGGTTCGGTGGATCGAGTGTGTCCAGGCCCTTCAGGCGGAGGGCGTGACGCGGGTGGTCGAGCTGGGGCCCGGCAAGGTGCTGTGCGGGCTCGTCAAGCGCATCACGAAGGAACTCGAGACGTTCAACGTGGAGGACTCCGCGACCCTGGAGAAGGTGCTCGCGGCACTGGGGGCGTGATGATTTCGTTCAAGGACAAAGTGGTGTTGGTGACGGGCGGCTCGCGGGGTATTGGCAGGGCCATCGCGGTGGCCTTCGCCAGGGCGGGGGCCACGGTGGTCATCAGCTACGCGGGCAACGAGGCCGCGGCGCAGGAGACGCTGGGCCTCATCCAGGAGGCCGGAGCCCGGGGTGAGGCGGTGCGCTTCGATGTGGCGGACACCGCTGCCTGCGCCAGCGCCGTGGAGTCCCTCGTCAAGACGCACGGCCGGCTGGACGTGCTCGTCAACAACGCGGGCGTGGCCGTGGATGGGCTCGTCATGCGGGTGAAGGACGAGGACTGGGACAAGCAGTTGGACACCAACCTCAAGGGCCCCTTCGCGCTCATCCGCGCGGCCAGTCGCCCGATGATGAAGCAGCGGGGCGGGGCCATCATCAACCTCACCTCCATCGTGGGGGAGATGGGCAACGGGGGCCAGGCCGCCTACTCGGCCTCGAAAGCTGGTCTCATCGGGTTGACGAAGTCGGTCGCCCGGGAGCTGGCCAGCCGGAACATCCGGGTGAACGCGGTTTCCCCGGGCTTCATCGGCACGGACATGACGGCCCACCTGGAGGCGGAGACGCGCGAGAAGATGCTGGCCTCCATTCCCCTGGGCCGGCTGGGGAGTGCGGAGGAGGTGGCCAACGCCGTCCTCTTCCTGGCCAGCGATGCCGCGGCCTACATCACCGGAGAGGTCCTGAAGGTGAACGGCGGCATGTACATGTAGCCGGAGGTTGGAAACGGCCTAGGGCGTGGGATATACCGCGCCGGCCTTATTACGGTCCGGGAAGTATTCCGGATCTCCACGTGGTTCCTGGAGGGTTCATACATGTCGACGTCTTCTATCGAGGCCAAGGTCAAGTCCATCATCGCCGATCAGCTGGGCGTGGGAGATGACGAGATCAAGCCCGAGTCTTCCTTCATTGAGGATCTGGGCGCGGACAGCCTCGACATCGTGGAACTGGTGATGGCGATGGAGGAGGAGTTCGAGGTGGAGATTCCCGACGAGGAGGCCGAGAACATCAAGTCCGTGGGTGACGCCATCAACTACATCAACACCCACAAGAAGTAGGAGCAGGTGCAGGGCCGGGGAGCGCTGGCCCCCACCAGCGTTCCATCCCGTAGTTGCAGCGCATCCGTGGAGAGCAAAGTGTCAAACCGTCGAGTCGTCATCACCGGTACCGGCATCATCACGGCACTGGGAACCGGCACCGAGAAGAACTGGCAGGCGATGCTCGCCGGCAAGTCTGGTATCGGGCCCATTACCCGCTTCGATACGGGGAAGATCGGCACCCGCTTTGCCGGCGAGGTGAAGGACTTCCAGCCGGAGGAGTTCATCGACAAGCGCGAAGTGCGCCGGATGGACCTGTTCTCCCAGTACGCGCTGGCCGCGGCCGAAATGGCCGTCAAGGAGAGCGGACTGCCCATCGGGCCGGACGTCCCTCATGGCTATATCCCCGAGAAGGTGGGAGTCATCGTCGGCTCGGGCATCGGTGGCATCTCCTCGCTGGAGGAGCAGCACCGCAAGGGGATGGAGAAGGGGTTCGATCGACTGTCGCCCTTCTTCATCATCCAGATGATCATCAACATGGCGCCGGGCCTCATCTCCATCCGCCACGGGTGCAAGGGGCCCAACTGGTCGCCGGTGTCGGCCTGCGCCACCAGCGCCCACGCCATCGGCGAGGCGTGGAAGTCCATCCGTCTGGGCGAGTGCGACGCGGTCATCGCGGGCGGCGCCGAGGCGGCCATCACCCCGCTGGGGATGGGCGGCTTCTCGGTGATGAAGGCGCTCTCCAGCCGCAATGACGATCCGGCCGGAGCCAGCCGCCCGTTCGACAAGGACCGGGATGGCTTCGTCATGGGCGAGGGCGCCGGCATCGTCGTGCTCGAGGAGCTGGAGCACGCGAAGAAGCGGGGCGCCAACATCCTGGCGGAGCTGGTGGGCTACGGGGCCAACTCGGACGCGCACCACGTGACGGCGCCGGCTCCCGAGGGCGAGGGCGCGGCGCGCTGCATGCGTCTGGCGCTGGACTCGGCGGGGATGAACCCGGAGGAGGTGGGCTACATCAACGCCCACGGCACCTCCACGCCGTTCAACGACGCCAACGAGACCAAGGCCATCAAGACGATCTTCGGAGAGCACGCGAAGAAGGTCGCGGTGTCCTCCACCAAGTCCATGACCGGCCACATGCTGGGCGCGGCCGGCGGCGCGGAGGCGGTGGCGTGCGTGCAGTCGCTGCTGCGCGGGGTGGTGCCGCCGACCATCAACTACACCACGCCGGATCCGGAGTGCGATCTGGACTACGTGCCCAACCAGGCGCGCGAGATTCGGCTGGAGGCGGCGATGAGCAACTCGTTCGGCTTCGGTGGCACCAACGTGGTGCTGCTCTTCCGGCGGTTCAAGTAGTCGCCGGGTGGTAGCTGCCGGTCCTCCCGTCCCGGCTCGAACCCGTTTGATAGAAAGGTCGCGGAATGAAGCTGATCATCGCGTCGGATCATGCGGGCCTGGAGCTGCGGCGGGAGCTGGTCTCCCTGCTGAAGGAGCAGGGGATCGACCATGAGGACGTGGGTCCCTCCACGCCCGAGTCGGTGGACTATCCGGACTTCGCCCGGGAGGTGGCGAAGGCGGTGTCCGAGGGCCGCTATCCGTTCGGGGTGCTGGTCTGCGGGACGGGCATCGGAATGAGCATGGTGGCCAACAAGTACCGGGGCGTGCGCGCGGCCCTGTGTACGACGGAGTTCGAGGCCCGGATGGCCCGCGCCCACAACGATGCCAACGTTCTGTGCGTGGGGCAGCGGGTGGTGGGGGTAGGAGTGGCCCGGGGAATCCTCGAGGCCTTCCTGGCCACGCCCTTCGAGGGCGGGCGCCACCAGAAGCGCGTGGACAAGATTCGAGAGGCCGAGTCCGAAGGCGGACGTCAAGGCCCCCAACCGAGGGAGTAGCGTCATGGAGAACACCCGAACGCTGGCCGAGGTCGATCCGGAGATTGCGCAGATCGTCCGTGACGAGACGCGGCGCCAGGAGGAGGGGCTGGAGCTCATCGCCTCGGAGAACTTCGTGAGCCCGGCGGTGATGGAGGCGGTGGGCTCGACGCTGACGAACAAGTACGCCGAGGGCTACCCCGGTCGCCGCTACTACGGGGGCTGCGAGGTGGTGGACGTGGCGGAGAACCTCGCCATCTCCCGCGCCAGGGAGCTCTTCGGCTCCGAGTACGTCAACGTCCAGCCGCACTCGGGCAGCCAGGCGAACATGGGTGCCTACATGGCGCTGATGAAGCCCGGGGACACCCTCCTCTCGCTGGACCTGAACTCGGGCGGGCACCTCACCCACGGCGCCTCGGTCAACTTCTCCGGCAAGCTCTACACCGTCGTCCACTACGGGCTGACCCGGGACACGGAGACGCTGGACTACGCGCAGGCCGCGGCCCTGGCGAAGGAGCACAAGCCTCGGGTGGTGGTGGTGGGCGCCTCGGCCTACCCTCGCACCATCGACTTCGCGAAGTTCCGGGAGATCGCCGACAGCGTGGGCGCGGCGCTCATGGTGGACATGGCCCACATCGCGGGCCTGGTGGCCGCGGGCATCCACCCCTCGCCGGTACCCGTGGCGGACATCGTCACCTCCACCACGCACAAGACGCTGCGCGGCCCTCGCGGCGGCCTCGTGCTGGCGAGGGAGGCGTACGCCAAGACGCTCAACAGCCAGATCTTCCCTGGCATCCAGGGCGGCCCGCTGATGCACGTCATCGCCGCCAAGGCGGTGGCCTTCAAGGAGGCCCTCAGCCCCGAGTTCAAGGACTACCAGCGGCAGATCGTCGCCAATGCCCAGGCGCTCGCGGAGGCG
Organism: Archangium sp.; assembly: GCA_003249315.1. Lineage (GTDB taxonomy): Bacteria > Myxococcota > Myxococcia > Myxococcales > Myxococcaceae > QKJM01. The sequence goes on along the minus strand of QKJM01000461.1, from coordinate 3,078 downwards.
CTGCAGCGTGGTGGCCTGAGGCTGTGCTCGGGCGGCACGGACAACCACCTGATGCTGGTGGATCTGCGCTCCAAGGGCCTCACCGGCAAGGTGGCCGAGGCGGCGCTGGGTAAGGCCGGCATTACCGTGAACAAGAACATGATCCCGTTCGATCCGGAGAAGCCCATGGTGACGTCGGGCATCCGGATCGGCACGCCGGCCCTCACCTCGCGCGGGATGAAGACGGCCGAGATGGCCACCGTGGGCGCGCTGGTGGTGGAGGCGTTGGATCACGCCGCGGACGAGGCGCGGCTGGCTACCATCCACGACAAGGTAAGGGAGTTCACCCGAGGCTTTCCGCTCTACGCCTCGCGACTGAAGTAGCCGTCCATGCGCTGTCCCTTCTGCCAGGAACCCGAGAACAAGGTCATCGACTCGCGCGAGTCGCATGAAGGGTCCGTTGTCCGCCGTCGCCGCGAGTGTCTGCTGTGCAAGCGGCGCTTCACCACGTACGAGAGGGTGGAGGAGATCTTCCCGCTCATCGTGAAGAAGGATGGGCGGCGGGAGACGTTCGATCGGGAGAAGGTGCTCTCTGGATTGAAGCGGGCTTGTGAGAAGCGGCCGGTGTCGGCGAATCAGCTCGAGGAGACCGTGGTGTCCATCGAGCGGATGCTGCAGGGGTCGGGGGAGAAGGAGGTTCCTTCGTCGATCATCGGCGAGGCGGTGATGCGCCGGTTGCAGGAACTGGACGAGGTGGCCTACGTCCGCTTCGCCTCGGTGTATCGCAGCTTCCACGACATCTCCGAGTTCATGGAGGAGTTGAAGGATCTGCTCGCGGACAGGTCGCGGGAGCGCAAGGCGCAGCGGCCTGGGGGCGAGGATGGCTGAGAAGGCGATGCGGCTCTTGACGCGGGCACGGATGCAGGCAGGACGGACGCCCCGGGCGAAGCGCGCGGCGGACTTCGATCGGGCGGTGGCCGAGTTCTTCATGCGCATGGCGCTGGAGGAGGCGGCCAAGGGTCTGGGTCGCACCAGCCCCAACCCGGTGGTGGGCGCGGTGCTGGTGAAGGGCGGGCGCATCATCGCTCGAGGCCATCACCGGAAGGCGGGTACGGCGCACGCGGAGGTGGTGGCGCTGGAGGCCGCCGGAACCCGGGCGCGGGGCGCGGACCTCTACACCACGCTCGAGCCGTGTGATCACTACGGGCGCACTCCGCCGTGCAGCCAGGCCATCCTCGATGCCGGTGTGCGCCGGGTCATCACCGCGTCGGCCGATCCCAACCCGCAGGTGAACGGCAAGGGCGTGGCCCGGCTGCGGCGAGCCGGGGTGCAGGTGCTCACCGGTGTGCTCCAGGACGAGGCCGACAAGCTCAACCGGCCCTTCTTCAAGGCCATGCGCACCGGTCTGCCCTACGTCACCCTCAAGGCCGCGGTGACGCTGGATGGCAAGCTGGCCACCGCCACCGGCGACTCGCGCTGGGTGACGGGCGAGGCGGCTCGCGCCTGGGTGCATCGGCTGCGCGATCAGGTGGATGTGATCCTGGTGGGCACCAACACCGTGCGCCTGGACAACCCCCAGCTCACCACCCGGCTGTCCGGTGGGGGAGGGAAGGATCCGCTGCGGGTGGTGGTGGATTCGCACCTCCGCCTGTCCCCGAAGCTGACCATCTTCACCCAACGCTCGCCGGCCCGTACCGTGGTGGCCACCGTGGAAGATCCGGCCATCCGCAAGGCGAAGCGTCTGCTCTCCACCGGCGCCGAGGTGTGGCAGTTCCCCGCGAGGAAGGATGGGCGGGTGGAGCTGGAGGCGTTGCTGCGTCGCCTCGCCCAGGAGGGCCTCAACCACGTGCTGGTGGAGGGCGGTGCCGAGATGTACGGCTCCTTCCTGCGCGAGGAGCTGGCGGATGAGCTGGCTCTCTTCGTCGCCCCCAAGCTGATCGGCGGCGAGGGCCTGTCCTGGACGGGCTCACTGGGGGTGAAGCAGATGGCCAAGGCCCTGGAAGTGCGGCCTCTCTCCTTCGAGCAGGTGGGCGAGGATCTGCTCATCCGCGCCTACCTGCGTGAAGAGGACTGACGCGCCTCAGGCCCGTGCCTTCGGGCGCTGCTGGGGCTTGAGGATGACCTTGGTGTAGCCCTCCAGGCGCGCGTCGAACTTGCGGTAGGCGTCGGGCGCGTCGCTCAGTGGCAGGCGGTGGCTGACGATGAAGCTCGGTCTGGCCCTGCCGGCGATGATGAGATCCCTCAGGAAGAGGTTGTAGCGCTTCACCGGCGTCTGGCCCGTGCCGACGGTGAGGGCCTTGTCGAACACCTTGGCCCAGGGCAGCGGGTACCGGCCCTGCCTCGCCGCCTCGTCCACCGCGCCCGGATCCGGCGCGATGTAGACGCCCACGACGCCGAGATGCCCGGTGGGGTTGACGAGCTCCACGAGCTGCTCGAGCACCTGCGCGGGCCGCTCGGGTCCCTTGAGCGCGTCGGAGCGGCGCACGTCGCGCGCCTGGTAGCCCACCGCGTCGATGCCGCACATGACGCCCAGCATCTTCTCCTCGCCCGGGCGCATGGCGCCGGTGAGCAGCGGGTTGCGGCGGCGCAGGTCGCGGATCTGCTCCACCGGATCTCCCTGGGTGAAGTCGATGGGGATGGCGCCCAGCTCCTTCACCTTGGCGAGGCGCTCGGGGACGCTGTCAACCACGTACACCTCGGCCGCGCCGCGCAGCAGGGCGCTGTAGGCGGCCAGCAGGCCCACCGGCCCCGCGCCGAAGACGGCCACGGTGGTGCCCGGCTGTACGTGCGCCAGCTCGGTGCCGTGGTAGGCGGTGGGGAAGACGTCCGAGAGCAGGAGGAAGTCATCCTCCAACTCGTCGCCCGGCTGACCGGGCAGCTTGAGGCAGTTGAAGTCGGCCCAGGGGACTCGGAGGTACTCCGCCTGTCCTCCTCGGTAGGGGCCCATGGCGGCGTAGCCGTAGGCGGCATGCGGGGCGTCCGGGTTGGCGAACAGGCACGCGTGCGTCTCCATGCGCGTGCAGTTGAAGCAGCTCCCGCACGACACGTTGAAGGGCACCACCACCCGGTCTCCCTTGCGGATGCTCACCACGGCGCTGC
>QKJM01000008.1 GCA_003249315.1 Archangium sp. | reverse complement strand
AGGAAGCGCCGATCGAAGTCCTTGGGCAACATCGGCTTGCGGTTCTTGTCCCACGCCTCGTCATACGTACCGGCGTAGGCCGAGCGCGGCTGCCAGTTCGGCGAGGTGAAGCCGAAGCCCGCGGGCGCCACCACCTGTCCGAAACGTTGCACCGGCTGCTCCGGGTCCTCCAGGTTGGGCAGCCGCAGGCCCTCCTCGAAGTTGCGGGGACTCGCGCGGAAGCCCACCCCTACCGGGTTGCGCGGCTCGAAGCGGTGCTTCGCCGGATCCGCCTCCGTCCGGTCCCACCCTCCGAAGGCCCGCTCGTAGCGCAGCGGCATCCGCTCGAAGGGTTTGGGCCTCGTCGCGGCAACACTGCCCATGCTCCGGTACCACGTCCGCTCCCCCACCACCTTCACGGCCTTGCGCACCGGCCCCACCTGGAGCGCCACCAGCAGCTCCCGGGTGTCTGGCGCGGGCACGTGGGCGTGGCCCACCAGCACCACGTCCGTGGCCGGCTTGAAGAAGGCGCACTCGGGCTCGTAGCGGTAGCTGGAGGACTCCGGCTCACCCCAGTACTCGCCGGCCACATTCACCGGCTCCTGCTCGTCGGCCAGCGTCAGCCCGTCCCGGGCGATGGTGTAGGTGGCCTTCACCACCAGCACCAACAGAGGCCGCATCTCCTCGTCGGCCAGGTACAGCGGCTCGAGCACCAGCGGTGTCTCGTTCTCCGTGGAAGGGTGTCCCATCTGGCTCCTCGGCGAGTCCTTCGCGGCTCAAGCTTCGATCGGATCCGTTGTCCGCACCACCTTCATCCCCGCCTCCCGGAAGGTCCGCATCGCCTCGTCCGCCACCCGGGGAAAATCCAGCGCCGGCGGCAACGGCTCCAACGGCGGCGCCGGCACCGGGCTCATCGCGTCTTCCAGGATGTGGATGCGCCCCATCTTCGTGCGATCCGTCGCCTCGATGTGCTGCTTCAGGTCCATCAGCGTCGACAGCACGCAGTGTGACTTCGCCTGCCCGAACACGTACACCCGATCGAACGAGAGCAGGTGCTCGAAGAGCTCCCTGTTGAACTCGCCCACCTTCCGCCCCGCCACCTCCGTCACCTCGGGCGCGAGCACCGAGAAGTTCTCCGTCAGCGGCTCCTCCCCCTTCACCTCGAAGCGCGTCTGCGTATCCCTCGTCAGCGAATGGAAGAGGCTCGCCTCCATCATCGCCGGCACCAGCGCGTGGCTCAGCCCTCCCAGCAACGCGTGGTACGGCCACACCGTCAGCACGTACTTCCCCAGCGCCTCCAACTGCTCGCAGTACGCCAGGCTCTCCTCGGGGTGCCGCGTGGCCCGCCACTTCCCGGCGCGAACGTCCGCCGCCGTAATCACCGTCAGCGGCGCCGGTGGCCTGCCCTCCGCGTCCTCCCACCATGCCGGGTGGAAGATCTGGAAGACCCGGTGCGTATCCAGCGAGAACACCAGCTCGGTGAGCCTGCCCAGGTTCGCGTACAGCCAGCGCAGCGCGCGCCTCGAGTCATCCACCGCCCCCGGGACGAAGAGGCTCGCCCCGGGCAGGCAGAAGGCCACCTGCACGTCGATTCCGAACGCGGCGATCCGCATCCGGTCCTCGCGCGCCGGCTTCACTCCATGCACCACGGCGTAGCGGCGGGCCTCCTCGGCCACCTGCGCCACTCGCTCCAGGTACAGCGCACCCACGCACTGCTCATCGTAGAACTCGGGAAGGGGCAACGGCATGGTGTCCTCCTGGCCCTCTGGGAAGGGTGCTAACGGCCCCCAGGGAAGTGGCGGTGGTGCAGCTCGTCCACCAGCGACTGCGTGGCCGGCGTGTAGGCGACGCGTGGCTCCTCCGCGCCCTCGTCCACCGGGGAAGCCTCCACCGACGTGCTCCCCGTCAGCCGCTCATAGCCCTCGGGTACCGGTTCGCCCTCCTGGCCGATCAGCCCCACCGGCCCCGTGCCGCTCCGCCGACGGAACACCACCGGCTCCCCCGGGATGCTCTGCTTGCCCGCGGCCTGCTCGTTGCCGAACTTCATCACCGGCGCGTGCCCCGTGCGAGACAGCTTGTACACCGCCGCCACCCGGTCTCTCGTGAAAGGGCACGCCATGGTGCGCGCCACGATGGTGCCTCCGTAGCCGTAGAACTGCTTCGACGGCTCCCACCCGTGCTCCCGGCGCAGCGCCTCGAACTCGCGCGTGGCCTGCGCGTCCAGCCCGTCCTCCAGGATGAGCACCGGGTGAAGGCCCTCCTTCTTCGCCTCCGTCACCGCATGCACGTACTGCCGCTTCTTGTCTCCCGAGTCGAAGCGAATGGAGTCGCCCGCCTCCGGCTCCTCCCGGAAGAGCCGCCAGGCCGCCGGCAACCCCGAGCCCAACGTGTCAAAGGTGTCCAGCAGGTAGCTCGAGCGCTCTGGCCGCCGCTCGCGGATCGCCCGGAAGGCCGCCTCGTCCGAGCCGTAGCGCTGCACGTGCTCGTGCCCCATGGTGCCCACCGGAATCATCCCCAGCTTCTCCGCCAGGTACACGTTGCTGGTGCGCATCACCCCCGCCTCCTTGCACGCCCGCAGCGCCAGCTCGTGCTGCTCCAGGCAGGTGGCCGCGCGCAGCCCCACCTCGAAGATGCGACCCGGATCCTCCACCGCCTCCACCAGCTCGCGCACCACCGCCAGCACCCGCGCGTGGTAGCCCTCCGCGTCCACGGAGATGGGCACCGGCGCCACCCCCACCGCATCCAGCGTCTCCAGCGCGATGCGCTTCTCCTCCGCGCACGCCACCACCGCCAGCGAACGCGCCAGCCCCTCCCGGTCCGACAGCGCCTGTGTGGCCACCTGTATCCGGAAGTTGAGCTGCAGCAGCAGCGGCTCCAGCCAGGACACCATCGCCGAGGGCCCCGTCACGCTGAACACCGGCTCGCGCGCGTAGAAGCGCGCCCCCCGCGGCAGCGCGCGAACCACCAGTCTCTCCTGGCGCTGGATGGCCGCCTTGAAGCCGGCCCCCATCTCGTAGCCACTCCGCGACAGGTAGGCGTAGTCGCCCTCCGTCGGCTCCGGCAGCAGGGCTCGCACGAAGGCCGGCACATCCACGGGCAGTACCTGCCGGCCACCCTTTCGGTGCGAGTAGTAGAACGTCTCTTGACGAAGCGGCCAGCCGGCCTCCGCCATGCTGAACTTGTAACCGTCCGTCGCGAGCAGCGGACTTCCCATGGGACTCCCTCCGAAAAGGGAGTCTATCCTGGGAAGGGCCCGTCTAGCTCTTGCGAGTGCGCGGCTTGCGCGCGGGCGTCGGCGCGTACACCCGCTGGTAGTCCTTCATGCTGCGCTTGATGACCTCGTGCGCCTCGCTCCGGTCGTACATCTCGACGATCTCCACCTCGCGCTTCTTCTCACTCGGAATCTGCTTGTAGGTGAGGAAGTAGTGCTTGAGGCGCTCGACGAGCGTGTTGGGGAGCTGCGCGATGTGCTGCACCGCCCCGTAGACCAGGTCCGACTCCAGCACGGCGATGATCTTGTCGTCGGCCTCCTTGCCGTCGACCATCCGGAAGCCACCCACTGGCACCGCGCGCACCAGCAGGTTCCCGCTGGGAATCAGCTTCTCCGTCAGCACGCAGATGTCGAGGGGATCTCCATCTCCCCGGATGTCCCGGATACCGGTACGCTCGGCGCAACGCTTCGCAACCAGCTCGTCACAGTACGTCTGAGGAACGAACCCGTAGAGCGTGGGGCACTGGCTGGAGAATCGCTGCGGCCGATCCAACCGGAGGATGCCCGTCTCCTTGTCCAGTTCGTACTTCACCGAGTCGGTGGGGACGATCTCGATATACGAGGTGATGATCTCCGGAGCATCCTCGCCCGGGGAGATACCGTGCCAGGGGTGGGCCTGGCAGGTGTGAACTTGCGGCTTCTTCGTGGCCATGTCGCTTCTTTCCAGGCGCTTGCGCCCGGAGTCCTCTAGACGAATTCATGTGCCGGAAAGAGGAGGACGTCGGTGATGGCCTCCACCCCCAGCAGCAACATCAAGATACGGTCAAGCCCAACGGCGATGCCCGCCGCCGGCGGCATGCGCCCTACCGCGTCCAGGAAGCGCTCGTCCAGTGGATAGACAGGCCGCCCGGCTCGACGTCTGTACTCCTGCTCCTCGAGTAGTCGGGTGCGCTGCTCCTCCGGATCCGTCAGCTCGGAGAAACCGTTGGCCAGCTCCAGCCCCCGGGCGTACAGCTCCACGCGCTCGGCCACCGAGGAATCTCCGGGTTTCAGGCGCGCCAGCGCGGCCATGGACGCGGGGTACTCGGTGAGGAAGGTGGGCCGCTCCCAGCCCAGCGTCCCCTCCACCTTCTGCAGGAAGAGGTGGAAGAAGACGTCATCGAAGCCAGTAGCATCTCCGGTACGCACACCCGCTGCCTCGGCCGCCCGCTTCAGCGAGGGCCCGTCCGGACAGTCGCGCAAGTCCACCCCGGTGGCCCGCAGCACCGCGTCCCGCACGGAGAGCCGCTCGTAGGGCGTGCGGGTGAAGAAGCCCTCCCCGCCCGTGACGGCCCGGTCCGCCTCCGCCAGCGCTCCCTCCAGGTCCGCCATGATGGCGTGGTAGTCCGCGTGCGGTCGGTAGAACTCCAGCAGGGTGAACTCGGGGTTGTGGGTCTTCGACACCTCCCCGTTACGGAAGACCTTGCAGATCTGGAAGAGAGGCCCGGCCCCATCGGCGAGCAACCGCTTCATGGCGTACTCGGGGCTGGTGTGCAGGTAGAGGGTGCGGCGCTGGCCGACGTCCGTCTCGGGGACGAAGGGCACCTCGCAGGCGGTGATATGGGGCTCCATCCCGGGGGTCGGGACGAGGAGCGGCGTCTCCACCTCGAGGTAGCCGAGCTGGGCAAGGAAACGACGGAGGGCCCCATAGAGGGCCTGGCGACCGGCGACCGACCGCCACTGGACTTGATTGGGCATGAGCGGCGCGGACGTTACATTGCGGTTCTCATGCACCCAAGGCTTCCCATCCTCCTTCTGTCCTTCAGCCTCAGTGCCCTCGGCGGGTGCGTCACCACGCCCAAGGCGCCCCCGCCACTCACCGAGGAGCAGAAACTCGCCGCCGAGGTCTCACAGCTCGCCGCCGAGGCCCAGGCCCTGCTCCAGGCACAGGACGCGCTCGTGTGGAGCTACTGGTCCGAGGGCGCCAGGGTGGACATGGCCTCCACGTACGCGGGCAGGGAGGAGCTGTTCAGCCTCGCCAACATCCGGAAGATCGACCAGCTCCGCCAGCGCACCACGGAGCCGCGGGAGCTGCGGGCCCTCACCGCGCTCCAGTCGCACTTCGCGGGCGAGTACCTCGCACAACAGCTCGCGGAGCTGAACGACGCCATCGCCAACCTCGAGGCCTCGCTGACCTTCCAGGTGGAGGGCCGCGAGGTGCGCTGGAGGGAGTTGGAGCGGCTGCTGGCCAACGAGTGGAGCGGGACGAAGCGGCGGGCGCTCTACGAGGCGGCCGTGCCCGCGCTGGAGCGGCTCAACCCGCTGCTGCGCCGACGCGAGGAGCGCATGGAGGTGCTGGTGCGCGAGCTGGGCTACCCCTCGTACGAAGCCCTCGGCGGGGAGCTGCGGCAGGCCGACCTGGCGCGGCTGGGACTGCTGGCCGAGGAGGTGCTCCAGGCCACCGAGGCCCCCTACAAGGAAGTGATGGAGCGGCTGGCCCAGCAGGAGATGCGCGTCCCCTTCTCGAAGCTCACCCGGGCGGATCTCCCCCGACTGTTCCGTCCCCGCGACGTCGACACCTTCTTCCCCCGAGGAATGCTCGTGCTGCGCGCGCACGGCACGCTCGCGGGCATGGGGATTGATCTCGCCGAGATGAAGAACGTGCGACTCGACTCGCGCGACGACGTGCCGCGGAAGAACCCGCGCCCGCTGGCCCTGGGCATCCAGGTGCCGGAAGACGTGCGTCTGTCGGTGCGGCCCGCCGAGGGTCCGCTGGAGCAGTCCCGGCTGCTGCACGAGTTCGGCCACGCGCTGCACTACGCCTTCACGCAGGAGTCGCGCTTCGAGCTGGCCAAGCTGGGCAACCCCACCGTCACCGAGGCCTACGGAGCCCTCTTCGAGGACCTGATGGAGGATCCGGTGTGGCTGGAGGAGCACGCGGGGCTGTCGGGGAAGGATCGCACCGAGTACCTGGCCGCGATGAGCGCCCACAAGCTGTTCCTCATCCGCCGCGCCGCGGGCCGCCTGCTGTACCAGCTCGCACTCCACCGTCAGGAAGGCGTGGAGACCCCTGAGCTCTACCGCTCCATCCTCCAGCGCACGGATGGGATTCCGGTAACGGAGGCGGATCTGGCCCGCCACCTGGTGGACCTCGAGGACTTCTACCAGTCCGCCGACAACTTCCGAGCATGGTTCCTGGCTGGCCAGCTCCAGGGTCAGCTCAAGGCGCGCTTCGGCCCCGCATGGTGGCGCAGCCAGGAGGCGGGCACGTTCCTCCGCGAGCTGTGGAGCCACGGCAACGCGCTGTCCGCGCGCGAGGTGGCCCAGAACATGGGCGAGAACGGCATCACCCCGGACGTGCTGCTGCTCCGCCTGGGCACCACCCTTCAGGTCCCCATCACCCTGGACGTCCGCCTCGAGGAAGTACCCGCCACCCCTGCTCCTGCGCCTGCTCCTGTTCCTGCTCCTGAGGAACAGTGACATGCCTCCCTCTCCCCTCGGGAGAGGGTCGGGGTGAGGGTGCCTCGCTCCTCCGGGTTGACCCTGCGTCAACGTCGGCGCCCATGGCCCCATGCACCCCGGAAACACGGAGGCCCCCACCTGGGACACAGGCGGAGGCCTCGGAGTGGAACTCGGGACTTTCAACACCCTCACCCCGTCCCTCTCCCAGAGGGAGAGGGGAGAGGTGGCAACCCAGGAACTACAGTAGCTTCATCAGCTCGGCGCGCTTGGCCTGGTACTCGTCCTCCTCCAGCACGCCCGCATCCTTGAGCTCCTTCAGCTCCTTCAGCCGCTGGGCCGGGCTGCGCGTGTCCGCGGGAGGCGCCGCCGGAGCCGCAGCCGGAGGCTGCTGCATCTGCTGCTGCTGCATCTGCTGCTGCTGCATCTGCTGGTTGGAGAACATCTGGGCCATGCCGAAGCCCATGCCCATGCCCATGCCCTGCATCGCGCCGCCAGCACCCTCGCCGCCGCCCTTGGCCATGCCCTCGGCCGCGCCCAGCATCGCCTGACCCTGCGCGTACTGCTGGAAGCCGCCCGCCAGACGCGAGTACGCCACGTCCTTCGACAGCTTCTTCAGCGTCGCCTCGTCCTCCTCCTTGATGCTGATGTGGAAGTTCCCCATCCGCACCACCGTCAGGCCATAGCCGTCCACGTGCGGCTTCAGCCCGGAGATGATCTCCGCTTCTATCTCCTCCGTGTACGCGCCGCTCGTCACGTCCAGCAGCGGCCAGCGCTTCTTCACCAGCAGCTCGGCGATGCGATCGCGCGTCACCTTCAGCACCTGGTTCTTGAACCACCCCACGAACTCGGCGTCGTTCGCCCGACCCAGGCCCACCAGGCCCACCACCAGTTGCTCCGGATTCGTCACCCGGATGGAGAAGTCCCCGTACACCATCGTCCCGATGCCCAGCCCCGTCTCCGGATCCCTCACGTCACCGATGGGCCCACCAAACTTCACGCCCGGGAACTCGCGCGTGGAGACGAAGAAGACCTCGGTGATGAACAGGTTGCCGGCCGTGAACTTCTCCAGCAACCGCGAGAGGAAGGCGATGTTGCTCGAGTCCAGCGTGTGCCGGCCCGGCCCCAGCTTCCCCTCGACCTTCCCGTCCTTCACGAAGAGGGCGACCTCATCCGCATCGACGGTGAGCTGGGTCCCCATCCGGATGTTCTTCTCCGGATACTTGTAGATGATCTCGCCCTTGGCCTCGTCGGCGCGGGCGATGAAATGGCGCTGCGCCTCATCCTTGATCGAACCGAAAAATCCCATCGTGCTCTCGTCGCCTCCTGAACCGCGTCGACTGCCGGCAGCCCTGCCGCGCCACCCGTCCATACGAATAGCGCTCGAACCGAATGCATGCCCGCCCTTCGTCCGCTCCCCGACCTGGCTAGGAAACATGCCAGACTCGCCGGAGACTGGCCAGCCAGCCCGGACGCCCGGTGAGCCGCCAACGCGGAGGCCGCTCAGTCGATAGTCACCAGGACGAACTTGTTGTTGATGTCACGGTCGATGACCGTCACCACCTTGTCCGCCCCGGCGGCGTTGCGCAGCATGCCAAGCCGGTTGTGCTCCACCAGCGCCCACTCCCGGCCGGGCTGCTCCACGAAGGGCTTGAGCTTGTCCACCTGGCGGATCTGCTTCACCGTGTTGCGCGAGTAGAAGGTCTCCCCGCGCCAGTTCATCAGGAAGGCGGTGATGGGCTCGCCGGGCTGGCGCTGCGCGTAGTAGCGCCAGAACAGATCCCTCTGCGTCCAGTGGTGAGACAGGTCCACCCAGTGGCCCCAGTTGAACCAGAGGGCGAAGCCCGCCGCCAGCGCCCAGAAGGTGCCATACAGCATCACCCGCGCCCGCTGCACCGCCGCCACCGCGGCCAGGCCCCCGGCCACCGTGAAGACGAAGCCCAGCGCCATCTTCATGTTGACCGGCGCGGAGAGGGACTTGAGCAGCGGATCCATCAGCGGAGCGCCCCGGAAGCCCCGCGCCGTCATCCCACCGCCCACCAGCGCCAGCGCCGTGGCCAGCACCCACAGGCCGGTGCGCGCCCCGGCACCCGACCGGTGCGCCTGCCACCCCAGCCAGCCCGCCACCAGGACCAGGGCGATGCCCAGCGTCCCCTGCGCGGACACCCCGCCACGCGAGGCCATGGGCACCAGGAAGGCCACCCCCGCCAGCAGACACAGCAACGCCATCATGCGCGCGCACACCGAGCCCCGCGTCCTCGCGGGGAACACCCCCACCCCCAGGTAGGAGCCCACCGAGAGCAGCGCCAGCGTCAGCAGATCCCCCATCCACAGCGGCCTCGAGGCGAACATCGCGATGGGCCGGGTGACCAGTTCCGTGGGGTACGGACGGTCGTAGTTGTAGACGAAGAGATCCGTGAAGTTCTTCGGATTGCCGGCGAGATCCTTGCCCACGAGGATGAAGAGGACGAGCCCGAAGACGAGGCTCATCGCATGGGCGGAGATGCCCTCCTCCCACAGCCGGTCCACGAAGAGGGCGATGAGGATGGCCAGCCCCGGCAGCACCGGGAAGACGTAGTGGTGGAACTTGGTGGCCGAGGAGCCCAGCAGGGTGAAGGAGAAGGCCACCCACAACGCGGCCATGAGGGCCAGGTGCTCCGCCTTGTCCGGCGAGCGCAGCCGCAGCCGCGACACCACCGCGAAGGCCCCCGGCACCAGCGCCACCCAGGGGAAGATGGCGAAGCCGCCCTGTTCGATGAAGTAGATGAAGGTGCCGCCCGGCGTGGTGGTATGCACGCCCGCGCTCAGGCGGTTGAAGTGGTCGTGTATGAAGAAGCGGTACCAGAAGCGCTTGCTCTCGTCGTCCACCCCCTCGAAGAGGCTGAG
>QKJM01000686.1 GCA_003249315.1 Archangium sp. | reverse complement strand
TCCTCGACCGCTTCCACCACGAGGCCAAGGTGCTGGTGCATCTGGCCCACTCGTCCATCGCCCAGGTGTACGACATGGGGGAGGCCGAGGGCACCTACTTCATGGCCCTCGAGTACGTGGCCGGGGTGGACCTGGCGTTCCTGGTGGACCAGGCGCGCGAGCAGGGCCGGTCGCTGCCGGTGCCGGTGGCGCTCCTGCTCGGCCAGCGGATCGCCGAGGGGCTTGGCTATGCCCACCGCAAGGCGGGTCCGGACGGGGTGCCGCTGGGCATCGTCCACCGTGATGTCTCGCCCCACAACGTGATGGTCTCCTACGAGGGCGAGGTGAAGGTCATCGACTTCGGCCTCGCCAAGAGCGCGGCGCGCAGCAAGTACACCCTGCCCTCCACGGTGATGGGGAAGCTGGGGTACATGTCCCCGGAGCAGGTGCGCGCCGAGCCGTTGGACCATCGCAGCGACATCTATTCCTGCGGCGTGGTGGTGTGGGAGCTGCTCGCCGGGCGTCCGCTCGTCCCCTCGGGCACGGTGGCCGAGATGATGGCCGCCATGTCCAACCCCACGGTGCCCTCGCTCCACGAGCTGCGCCCGGATGTGGATCCGGCCCTGGACGCGGTGGTGCGTCGGGCGCTGGCTCCCTCTCAGGAGGAGCGCTACGCCCGCGCCGACGACTTCGCCCGCGCCCTCAATGAGCAGCTCCTGCGCGGCGGCTCTCTGATTGGCGCCGAGGAGGTGGGCCAGTTCGTGCGTGAGCTGTGCCCGGAGGCCTTCGCCGCGCAGCGCCAGCTCCTCTCTCGCATCTCCAGCAGCACCAGCCTGCGTCGCACGCCCCTGCCCCTGGGGTCTCCGGGGACCGATCGCCATACGCCGCTGCCTCCGAGCGCCACCAGCGATACTGCCGGCTTCGAGGCCACCCTGGTGCGCTCGCCGAGTGACACCGCGGTGGCCGCGCCTTCCTCCGGGCCGGTGTTCGCTCCAGTGGCTCCGGTGCCGCCGTCGGCTCCCACCACCGGGTCGACGCCGGAGAAGGGTCGGGGGCTGACGCTGGCGCTCGTGGGTCTGCTCCTGGTGATAGCCACGGCTGGCGTCACCGCCTTCCTGATGGAGCGCCGTCCCCCGCCGCCTCCGGGGTGGAAGATGGGTGGTCCGGAGCGCGGCTCGCCAGGGGGGCCGCCGCCTCGGCACCCGCCGCCGCCTCGTCACCCGCCAGCCCACCGCCCTCCGCCTGACCATGAGGGTCCTCCGGGTCCGCCACCCTCCGAGATGCCCTCGCCGCAAGAGGCTCCGGACGAGGAGGTGGCTCCGGACGAGGAGGTGGCCCCGACGGGGGAAGCGGCCTCGAAGGAGGAGGCGACTCCGAGTGAGGTGGTGGTGGGGTCCGCGAAGGCGCGGGAGCCGGCCGAGGCCCCGTCCTCCGCCGAACCTGAGCAGGAGTCCGCCAGGGTGGAGCGTGTGCCCGCGGAGCGGGTGATGGCGTTGAAGCCCGCTCTCCGGGGGGGCCGCGCCTTCGTGTCCGGCAGGAGGCTGGGCCTCACGCGCGGCATGGTTCTCCAGGTGGTGGCCGCGCCGGTGGAGGATGGCAAGGCGCGGCTGCTCGGCCAGGCGAAGGTGCTGCAGGTGTTTCCCAGGCGCGTGACGGTGCGCCCGGACGAAGACGTGCTCGCCGCGAAGGACACCGAGTGGCTGTTGGTGCTTCCCGATGCTCCGGCCACCGCCTCCCGGTCCAAGCCCTCGGAACCCAAGCCCTCGGACCCCGAGCCCGTTGGTTCCAGCGCCGAGGCTCCCGAGACGTCCTCTCCCGTCGCGTCCGAGCCGGAGCCGGAAGCGCCCGCGTCGCCGCGCGAGCTCCAGGGTCGTATCTCCGTGAAGAGCCTGGATGTCTTCAACAAGGCCCTCTCCCTCACCAACAGTGACGACATCATCTGGAGCCGATGCACCGTCGTCATCCGGGGGCGGGACTTCGCGGAGGTGGGCGGGCTGGCTCCGGGCACGACGCGGGACATTCCGCTGAAGAGCTTCGAGCAGGGGTGGAGGGGGCGCTACGTGGACCGCGGCCGGGCGGGCCTCTTCTGCGAGGAGGGCGAGCGGGAGTTCCCCTTGAAGCTGTGAGGCTCAGAAGCCGCCGGAGAGCTGGAGGGTGAAGGTGCGCCCGTACTGGGGAACGGGTCCGGCGGCGGACTCGTTGCTCAGCGGCAGGGCGTAGTGCTCGTCGAGCAGGTTCTGCACGCCAGCGAAGTAGCGCAGGTGCTCGAGCTCGCCGGAGAGGCCCACGTTCAGCAGCAGGGCCTCGCCGGCCGCGGCGCCGCCGTCCCCCAGGCCACGGGCACTCTGGTAGGTGGCCTGGGCGGACAGGCGCACGTCGCCGCTGCCCAGCGGTAGCAGCAGGCGCCCGGAGACCAGGTGCGCGGGGGGCGCGGAGGCCACGTCCTCCGCGGCGTTCATCAGGGTGACGAAGGAATAGCTCAGGTCCACCAGCAGGAAGCGGCCCGGCTGCCAGTGGAGTCCG
>QKJM01000035.1 GCA_003249315.1 Archangium sp. | reverse complement strand
ACGCACCACGACCCTGCACCGGGTGACTGATGGCCGGAATCCGTGAAGACTACATCGAGCGAATGATTGAAAAGCTGGTGGCCGCGCTGGCGGCGCTGCTGAAGGGGGGCAAGGGCCAGAGGTGGGAGGAGGTGCAGGACCAGCTCCAGCAGACGAGCCTGTCGCTGTTCGGCATGGAGTACCGGATGCTCGTCACCATCGACGTGGCCTCGGTGGCGGAGCTGCTCGGGCACCCGGAGAAGATAAAGGCCCTGGCGAGGCTGGTCAGCGCGGAGGCGGAGCTGCTCCAGCAGCGAGGAGAGCTGCCGGGAGCGGCGGATCGGCTGGAGCACGCACTCGAGCTGCTGGATGAGGCGCGGCGCAGGCGCTCGACACCGGACGCGGAGGCCGAGGTGCTGCAAAGGGACGTGCGCGACAGACTGGCGCAGCTCGGCGCGCACGGATGACGGGAGCGTCGTCGCGGTGTAGCCCTTACTCACCCCAACCCTTTCCCAGAGGGAGAGGGAGTGTGGCGCGGCCTCGCGATCCATGCCAGGGCTCCAAACGTCCCGCCCAATGCGCTCAACAGCCCTCCCGCCGTCAGGAACGTCCCGCCCAACCCCACCGCTCCTATCAGCGGCTGCGCCAGCAACGGTGAGATGAACTGCCCCAGGAAGAGGCTCGTCGTCAGCAGCCCCATCACCCTCCCTCGCGCCGCCTCCGGCGCCACCTCGCTCGCCCAGTTCGCCATGTTCGGCGTCAGCAAGCCCTGCCCCAGCCCCGACACCGCCAGCCCTCCCACCACCGCCGCGTACGACTGGGACAGGCCCACCACCACGTAACCCAATGCCATACACGCGAAGAGCACCGCCATGATGCTCCGGTATCCCAACACCTGCCTCACCCGCGCGTAGCGCAGCGACACCACCGACCCCACCACCGTCGACACTCCCACCGCCAGCCCCGCCAGCGCCGATGACTGCACCCCCAGCCTCCTCAGCAGGAAGGGCAGCTGCACCGGAATCAGGTAGAAGATCATCATCCCCAGCATCGCCAGGCCGTAGACCAGCCACAGCGTGCTCCACGGCAGCGACACCCGCGCCGCCCCCGCCGCTCCCCTCTTCACCTCCGGCTCATCCAGGAAGAACAGGACGAGCGGCAGCACCCCGAAGGCGTAGAGGTACACCGCGAACGGCGCCCTCCAGTGCATATCCGCCAGCAGGCCACCGCCCAGCATGAAGACGAACCCTCCCACTCCCATGAAGGCCGCCTGGCGCCCCAACACCACGCCTCGCTCCGCTCCCGTGTAGTAATCCGCGATGAGCGCCGCCGCCGTCGTCATCAGCCCTCCCACCGCCAGTCCCAGCACCGCCCGACACACCAGGATGAGCGGCAGCGACGTGAGCACCCCCGGTAGCGCCCCCGCCACCCCGTACAGCCCCACCGCCGCTACCAGCAGCCTCTTGCGGCCGAAACGGTCGATGAGCACCCCCGCCAGCGGCGCCCCCATCGCCGTGAACAGCGCCGGCAGCGACACCATCAGCCTCACCCACAGGTCAATCCCTGGAACCCCCTCGAAGGCCATTCGCAGCCTCGGCAGCGAGGGCGAGATGGCCGCGCTCGCCATGATCGTCATCATGCTGACGAGCAACAGGGTGAGCAGTCGCAGGGTCGGGTGGGAGGTGCGCATCCCCGTTTTCTAGTCCGGCTCCTCCCCTCCACTCCAGACACGCCCCGTCACGAAACGGGGACCCCAATACGCCCCTGGCCTTCCTGGAGGTCGGCTTCCCCCACCATGGCTCATCGCAGGGGTGGAACTCGAGCCGGGGCGATGGGCAGGGGGGAGAAGGTAGGTGAAGGTGTTCTACCCGTAGTCTATACGAATCAATGAGCCGCCAGTAGCGTTTCCCTTGGTCAACGAAAGGCATCCACCACATAGGCCGCTGCGACGGAGCCTTCGAGGATGGCCATTCCCGGCTTCGACTCGGGCAGCTTCCTCATCTGGTCCCGGCTGAGCCGAGCCACCGCACAGAGGGGGACCTTGTCGCCATCCGGTGGGTGGGCCTCATAGTATCGGATGACGACCTGCGGGCCGCTCGTCCAGACCTGCCCATACAGGCGGGTCGTCGTCTCGAGCGTGCCAAAGTCCTCTCTCAGGATGCTCTCAATGGGTCCGTCGTAGACCGTGGTGCGCCTCGCGTCGATCTGGTTCGCATCGAGATACACCAGCGCGGCATCTCCGACGTGCAGCTTCAGATACCGCATGACCTCCAGCGCCTTCGCTGGGCACTCTTGTGGTCCGGGGGTGCCGTCCGGGCGAAGTGCGACTCCACCTCTCGTGGTGCATCCGGAAACCGTCACGACAAAAGCAAAGGCGCTGAGCAAGAAGGCTCGGGGGGGAGGCATGCGTATCACTTCTCTCTCCGAATGAGTGTGTGGGCCATCCTCACCGCGACTGGGAGGAGGCCGTCCCCACGGAAGATTTGAAGGGCGAGATTGGCAAGCTGCCCATCCTCCAATTCAA
>QKJM01000728.1 GCA_003249315.1 Archangium sp. | reverse complement strand
GGCCTATCTCCAGCCGTCCTGGTTGTAGAGTTCCAGGAGCAGTTGGGCAGGCCCGTTCTCCGTCAGGAAGGCGCTCTTGTCCACCACGACAGCCACGTTCCCGGCTTCATCAAAGGCGATCTCGTCCCGATCCTGGCGCAGGGCAAACGGCCTTGCATCGCCAAAGGCGTAAGGGATCTCCGGGTCCGCACCCAGCCGGATGGCCACCAGGCGAGCCTGCATCACCCTCCAGGGCTTCTTGGATGGAGCGTGGTTCGTCACGTTGAACAGGACCGCGGCCTTGCCCTTGCCCGAGTATATCTGGGTAAGCGTCGTCACGCCCTTGTCCTGGAACAGGCGCCTCTTCCGGAGTTTGAACCGCGTCTGCTTGATGCCACCGGACGTCAGGAGTTTGGCGAGCGCATGATCCGCCGTGTCCTCCCTGAGGCGACGTCGCTGGTCCGTCATCAGCGCCAGTTCCCTCGCGCGGGCCTCTTCCAGTTGCTGGCGGAGTGCATCTGGCTCTTCAGGTTCGAGGAAGACGTTCACCTGCTGGTCCGGCCACTTCCATTCCTCCTGCCCGGCTCCCACCACCGTGAAGGGCAGCTCCGTCCCGTCCGCGAGCGTCACCACCAACATGAACCGGTCCTCGGGCTGGAGATTCCGCAGCGGGACGAGGAGCACCGTCTTCCCAACGCACTCCACGGGCTCGAAGCGGCCTTCCCAGCCCAGCATCGTCGTTCCCGCCGGGTCGCAGAGTTGCTCGAACCGGAGCACCGTCGTCACCTGCCCGAGGACGTACACCTCCTCCGCCCTGTCCTTCGTTCCTCCCCGGAGGTACACGCTCCTCACGTGCGGGTCTCGTCCCTTCCCCATCGCCACCGACGCCACGAGGACGAGAAACAGGCCATACCGGAAACGTAGGGTTTTCCGCATACGGCGGTCCTACTTATCAGAACAGGTGATGCACCACCAGGACGAAGTTCCGTGGCGCGTCCCAATTCCCTGCCGTGATTGGGCCCGGGAGCCGCGGCAACTCATCCACGGTCATCCCTCACCCCCCGCCCTCTCCCAGAGGGAGAGGGAGCATGCGAAACCCGGGGTTCAATGCAGCGGTGCCCCTTCCGGGGGAGGCGTCGGCTTCAACGGTATTTCTTCTGCTTCAGGCATGCGCCTCGAGCCGCGGATCTCCTCGAAACACTGCCGCAGATCGGTCGGTTGCTGTCTGCTCAGCACCTCGGGGTACGGCTGATCGTTGTCGTCCGGCCAACGCACGAGCTGGATCCTCCCGTCGGAGATCTCCAGCCCGGTCACGTCACCGTCTCCGAAGGAGCAACACCCCGTGTTGAAGTAGCACGGCGCCTCCATGGTGATGACCTTCGATGTCTGGAACTGGCTCGCGCGCACCCACTCCAGCTCGGTCTCGAGCTCCTGTAGCTCCAGGAGCTTCTGCCCGTCCGTCCTGCTCTTCAGCTCGTCGATCTGCTGGGACAGCCTGTCCACCAGACTCTCCGACCTGAAGACGGGCCGGTGCGTATGCCCCGCGAAGAGAATCACTCCCATCTCGCGCTTGGACAACGCCCACCGGTACATGGCCTCGTCATGCTTCTTCCGGAGCTCATAATCCCTGGCGGGAGTCGTGGAAGCCACCTTCGTCAGTCGCTGCCAGTTGCGCCACAAGTAGCGGACGGGCAGGCGAGCCCAACGGCCGAACCGGTCGCTCGCCATCGTGCCCTGGTGTCCATGGATGAGGAAGAGCTCACCGAGCCGGGTGCCCTCGTCCCTCACCTCCAGGCGCAGGCTCTCCCAGACCGGCCCGTTCAGGCCCATCGATCCAAGGTGCTTCTGGACGGCCTTCGGGTAGGACCACAGATCGTCGTGGTTCCCCCAGATGCGCCAGTACCTCCCCTCCCGATGGTACCTCTCCTCCAGCGCGAGTGAGTGCCCGTACTTCTGGATCACTGGACCCGGGCGACACTCCCAAAGCTCCTCCACGTCTCCCAGGAGGCAGAGCGTGTACCCGGCCCGGAAGTAGTAGGCCAGCGCCGCGTTGTACGCCCGCTCACAGCGCTGGAAGTCATCCGCGCCGTCCCTCACTCCCCGATGGAGATCCGAGAAGATGATCAGGCGGAGCGAGTCCAGCTCTCTCGACATTCGGTGGGAGGGAGCTCGGAACGGCCCTTCCAGCCCCTTCGCAATCTGGCGCTGGTACTTCTCAGGCTTCGTCATGGTTGCCTCACTGACGCAACCCAGCTTGGGTATCCTCGTCAGGTGGGCCAAGCACTCTCGGACCTGGGAACAGGTCTACTGTTGAGGGGATTGGGGTTGATCCCTCTGGAGCTCGGAGTTCGAGCACGGGGACAGGCACCCTCACCCTAGCCCTCTCCCAGTGGGAGAGGGGACATACACGGATCAGACCTCGTTTGCTCCCAACAGGCGATCCACTTCCTCGTGCGCCTCCCTCGCTCCCCTCGCGTCCAGTCTCTTCACCGCTCTCATCTGGTCCACGATCCAGTGCGCTCGACGCTTCAACGCTGGCGACCCGGACTCCGGCGTCCTCTTCCTCGGCGCCGGCAGCATCGCCGCCAGGATCGCCCCCTGCCCCGCCGTCAGCTTCGCCGCCGGTACTCCGAAGTGCTCCCTCGCCCCCGCTTCAATCCCATACACGCCCTCACCCCACTCCACCACGTTCAGGTACAGCGTCAGGATCCGGTCCTTCGGCAGCGCCTCCTCCAGCCGATGCGTCAATACCAGCTCCTTCGCCTTCCTCCACAAGCTCCGATCCGTCGACAGCCACAGGTTCTTCGCCAACTGCTGCGTGATCGTCGACGCTCCCCTCCCCAACCTCCCCTTCCTCACCGCCTCCTCCAACGCCTTCTCCAGCTCCCTCTCGTCCACCCCCTCGTGCTCGTAGAAGCCCGAGTCCTCCGACAGCAGCACCGCGTCCACCCCGTACTCCGACACGTTCCCCAGTCCCACCCAGTACTGCTTCCGCCTCGCCTTCCTCCCCTCCGCCCTCGCCTCCTCCGCCCGCTGCTCCATCAGCGCCGTCACCTTCGGATTGCTCGTCCGCAGCGCCTCCGCCCCCGGCAGCCTCACGTACTCGTACGCCAGGAACCCCACCAGCCCCAGCAGCACCCACACCAACAGTGTGCCCAGCAGGCTCCCCCCCGCCTTCCGGCGCGGCTTCGCCTTCCTCGCCCCGCCCCTCTTCAGCCTGACCGTCCGAGTTTCCGTGCGACTGCCCATACCCCCGTCATCTACCCCGAAATCGCCCGAACGCCAGAACCCGCCCCCCTCCCCTCCCTCCTGCCCTTCGAGCCCTCTCCTCCTCCCTGCTCTCCTCCCGGATCCTCCCCACACGCCTGATTCCTCTACCCACAAGGAGGAATCCTTCCCGTGCCCGCTCCTCTGATCCCCTTGCTCCCGCTCCTCGCAGGGGCCGCCCTCTTCTCGCTCGCCCCCGGCCCCTCCGCGAACGCCCAGGAGTCCTCCGCCCGGGAGGAGAGGCGGCACCCCACCCCCATCTTCTGCGGTGGCCTCGCCGGCCTCCCCTGTCCCGAAGGCTTCACCTGCGTCGATGACCCTAGCGATGACTGCGATCCCCAACGCGGCGACGCCGACTGCGCCGGCATCTGCGTCAGGACCCCTCCCGGTCATCCCGAATGCACCGGCAACGAGCCCGGCTACCGCTACGTCTCTCGCGAGCCCGCTCAGTGCGCCGCCATCCTCTTCACCTGCCCCGGCGGCTCCGCGCCCTTCTTCAACGCATGCGGCTGCGGCTGCCGTCGCCAGGACACCTCCTGCGACTACTCGGCTCCCCTGCGCACCTGGGTCTCCAAGGATCCCAACCAGTGCGCCGCCATCCGCTTCTTCTGCAATCCGGGCCAACAGCCCTTCTTCGACGACTGCGGCTGCGGCTGCGAGCCCGCTCCGTAGGCTCCGGGAGCCTCACCCTCTCCCGGAGCCCGGTCATCGCTACTTCACGACCTCCACCCCATCCCCCGCGATCTTCACCTTCACCTCCGCGAAGTTCGGCAGCGTGTCCTCCTCGTCGATGAGGTCGTTCTTGTCCACCGCCACCCGCAACGAGTACGTCCCGTCCGGCACGTCCGTGATGTCCAGCCACTGACACGAATAGTCCGCCGAGTACACGTCCGCCCAGCCCGGAGAGATCGCCTGCGAGCCATCCATCGGGACATTCCCAGGCGCCGCATCTCCGCAATAGGGCGTCATGTCGATCATGTAGAAGCCCTGCTTGCGCCCCACCGTCGTCACCGTGCCCTCCTGATCCAACAGCTCGTAGCTCGCGAAACCGACCAGGTGATCATGCTGATGGCAGACGTCGAACTGGTAGAGCTCCGGCGCCTGCTCGGGCGAGGGAATCGTCACCGCCCCCGAGCCCAGGTTCGGAATCGAGACGCTGAAGCGCAGCAGCTTCCGCTCCCCCGCCCCCAACACGCAGCCCTCCACCAGCTCACACGAGTTGGCGTCGAAGCTCCGACGATCCACGTACAGCGTGCGCGCCAGCACGTCTCCATCCACCGTCACGTCTGGCTTTCCGTCGCCCCCCTGGCCGCACTCCTTCGGCTCCATCAGGAAGGGCGCGGAGGACTGCGGCGGCACCTTCCCTCCCCCGAAGGCCACCACCTTGCCCAGCTGCGAGACGTTCGTCGGAGCCAGCGTGTCCACCGGCGGCGACAACCCGGCGAGGATGTCGTCGTAGCCGTCCCCGTTCAGATCCCCCGCCGGCACCGCCGCGTACCTCCCGAAGCCCTGGAAGTTCGAATCGATCGCATCGCTCCTCGGCCACGCCCAACCCGCGCGCAGCTCCGCGGAGACCTCCTGCTCCGGGAAGAACGCATACAGCCGCCCCACCGCGCTCAGCAGGAACTCCGTCTTCCGACCGTTCTTGTCCAGATCCCCCACGAAGTTGGGCACCCCCCCAAAGGTCAGGTACGCCGCGTCTCCCAACATCATCCACACCGGCGCCGCCGAAATGCCCCCCTGCGGCTCGAAGAGGTGCAGCCGCACCCGCCCCGGATCGTTCACCATCACCTCCGCGCGACCGTCCCCGTTCATGTCCGGATAGGTCCCCGACACCCGCACGTCGGCGCTCCACGAGGGCTGTGCCTCCAAGCCCGCCTCGCACACCCCCGCCTGCTCGTCCTTGCACCCGAGGAAGAGTCTCGATCCCCCCGCGTAGGTGATCAGCAGATCCCCCAGCCCGTCACCGTTGGTGTCACCAGCCCGGAGCAGTAGTCCGGAGGCATCGATCGTCCTACCAAGGGTGAACGGCTCCGCCGCGCCGGGCGTGGCGGTGCGCACCGAGACGAGCGGCAACTGGATGCTGGCGAGATCGTCCAGTCCATCCCCGTTGAAGTCACTGAGCATTGCGCCCCGGGAGGTTCCCGTCGCCGGCACCCGGAACAGCGGCGCCTGGAGCATCGTCGACAGGTCCTCCCTGCCAGAGAACACCATCACCCCCGCGAACGAGGACACCAGCAGATCCGGATACCCATCCCCGTTCACGTTGCCCAGGGACACCACCATGCTCCGGCCCGTCAGGCGCGTATTCGGGTGCTGCCAGTCCATCTCCGCGATGATCGGCTCGCTCGCGAAGTACGACTCGGCCCCCCGGTAGATGGCCACGTGGCCCTTCCCCGGGTTGTTCAGACAGGGCGGCGCGGCGACCACCAGATCCTGCCTCCCATCCCCATCGAGATCGCCCAGCGCGATGGAGGCGCCGAAGCAGGACCCCCGCAGCGCCTCGGGAGACTCCAACACCCAGATGGGGTCATCCGACAGAAAGGGCTCCTCGGGTTTCTCGTCACCTCCGGGACAGCCCCCCAGTACGCTCATCAGCCCCACCCAGACGAACGCTCGACACCTCTTCATGCGGTACCCCCTTTGGTTCACTCGCCCCGGCCGGCCCGCGACTCGAAAATCGGTCGCTCATGCTCCCACTCCCCCCTCGGACGCGACCCCGTGGCGACGGAGACAGCGTCAGGTGCCAAACACTTCCCCGGCAAACCCCGAGGCACGGCGTTACTCTTGCGGACATGTTCCTCAACCCCAGCAAGCTGAAGATGCCCGCTCCGGAAGAGGCGCTCCCCGGCCGCTCCGAGCCGATGCCCGTCCCCTCCAGGCACTACGTCCAGGGCACGCCCCTGAAGCCCCCCTTCCCCGAGGGTCTGGAGACGGCCGTCTTCGGCCTGGGCTGCTTCTGGGGCGCCGAGCGCAAGTTCTGGCAGATGCCCGGCGTCTACTCCACCGCCGTGGGCTACGCCGGCGGCTACACCCCCCACCCCACCTACGAGGAGGTGTGCTCCGGCCGCACCGGCCACACCGAGGTGGTGCTCGTGGTGTACGACCCGAAGCAGGTCTCCTACGAGACGCTCCTCAAGCTCTTCTGGGAGAACCATGATCCCACCCAGGGCATGCGCCAGGGCAACGACGTGGGCACCCAGTACCGCTCGGCGATCTACTGGAACACCGAGGCCCAGCGACAGGCGGCGGAGGCCTCACGCGAGGCCTACCAGCAGGTGCTGAGCGCCGCGGGCCATGGCTCCATCACCACGGAAATCCTCCAGGCGCCCGAGTTCTTCTACGCCGAGGACTACCACCAGCAGTACCTGGGGAAGAATCCCCACGGCTACTGCGGCCTGGGCGGCACTGGCGTGAGCTGCCCCGTGGGAATCGCCCCCGCGCCGTAGCGGCCGCCCTCGGCCAGGCCCTACTCCGAGCGCATGGCCTCCACCGGATCCAACCTCGCGGCGCGCGCCGCGGGGTAGATGCCGAACACCAGCCCCACTCCCGAGCTCATCACCAGCGACAGCGCCACCGCCCAGGTGGGCACCTGCGTGGGGAAGCCCAGCACCCAGCGCGCCAGGAAGGCCAGCCCGTAGCCCAGCCCCACTCCCAGCGCCCCTCCCAGCAGCGCCAGCATCACCGCCTCGGTGGCGAACTGGCCGAGGATCCTCCTCCGCCGCGCCCCCAGCGCCTTGCGGATGCCAATCTCCCTCGTCCGCTCCGTCACCGACACCAGCATGATGTTGAGGATGCCGATGCCGCCCACCACCAGCGACAGCAGGCACACCCCGAAGCTGGCCACGGTGATCACCTGCGAGAGGTTGTTGAACATCTCCGTCATCGACTCGTTGGTGCGGACCTCGAAGTCGTTGGGAGCCAGCGGAGGCACCTCGCGCCGACGGCGCATCAGGTTCGTCACCTCGTCCTGCGCCTTCCCCATCAACTCCGGCGAGGCCGCCTGCACCGACAACCCCACCGAGCGCACCTTCCCGTAGAGCTGCTCGTAGGCCCGCATCGGCACCAGCACCCGGTTGTCCATGCTCATCATGCCCAGGAAGCTGCCCTGCCGCTGCAGCACCCCCACCACGGTGAAGGGCCGCCCCTTGATCCGCACCTCCTGCCCCAGCGGCTCCAGGTTCGGGAAGAGCGCATCCACCACGTCCTGCCCCAATACCGCCACCAGGCGCCCGTCCACCGCCTCCACCTGCCCGAAGTAGCGCCCCGACGCCACCGTCATCCCGCTGGTGTCGATGTACTCGGCCGTGGTGCCATAGACACGCACCGAGGGACGCGTCTCCGCGCTGGCCGTGGCCACCTTCTGCGCTCCCTCCGCATCCCACGCGGCCACCACCCCCACCGAGGGACACGACTCCTGGATGGCCCGCAGATCACTGAGCGTCAGATCCTTCCGCTTCGAGTACTTCCTCCAGTTCACCCGGCCGATCCCCGACGGCCACTTGCTCACCTGGAAGGTGTTCGCCCCCAACTGGGAGAGATCATTGTTCACCTTGATGCGCAGACCTTCGATCAGCCCCATCATGGCGATGACCGTCGTCACCCCGATGACGATGCCCAGCAGCGTCAGCAGCGAGCGCAGCGGGTTGCCCAGGAAGGTGCCCAGGGCCAGGCGGAGGTTGTCCAGGAAGGCAAGCATGGCTCACTCGTAACGAAGCGCTTCCACGGGATCGAGATGGGCGGCCCGCGCCGCTGGCCAGATACCGAACAGCAGCCCCACCACCGCGGCGAAGCCCACTCCGCCGAGAATGGTGACGAGCTGTACGTCCGCGGCCAGGGGCGTGATCAGCGACACCACCTTGGCCGTCCCCAGCCCCACCAGCGTCCCCAACAGCCCGCCCAACGCGGACACCGCGGACGCCTCCATGAGGAACTGCAGCACGATGGTGCGCTTGCGCGCCCCCAGCGCACGCCGGATGCCGATCTCCCGCGTCCGCTCGCGCACCGACACCAGCATGATGTTCATGATGCCGATGCCCCCCACCAACAGGGTGATGAGCCCCACTCCCACCGCCACGCCATAGAGCGCCCCGGTGAGCTGCTGGTACGTCTGCGCCAGCATCTCCGGGCGGTTGATGGAGAAGTCGTCCGGGGCCTCCGGCGGCGTCCCCCGCAGGCGCCGCAAAATCCCCACGAGCTGATCCTCCGCCCGTCGCAGATCCTCCTGCCTCTCGATCGCGATGGCGATCCGCATCGACCGTCCCTTGCCGAAGGTGGCGTAGAACGTCTTGAAGGGCACCATGACGGCGAGATCCTGATCCTCATCCAGGATCTTCCCCTTGCGAGACAGCGTGCCCACCACCTGGAAGGGCCGATTCTCGATGCGAATGGTGCGCCCCAGGGGGTTGATCCCCGGGAAGAGACCGTTCGCCACCTCCGCGCCGATGACGGCCACCGGACGGGTGACGGAGTCATCCGCCTCCGTGAGGAAGCGCCCGGACGTCACCTCGTAGCCGGCGACGGAGAGGTACTCGTGCGTCACCCCCAAGACGGCCACCCCGGACAGCTCCTCACCGCCGAAGCCCACGTCCGCGAGGCGATCCACCGTCGGGGAGATGGAGGACACGTAGCTGGACTGGGCGCGGATCTGCTCCACCATCGGCAAGGTGAGATCCTTGCGGTTGCGATACATCCACCAGTCCCCCTTGATCACCCAGGGGAACTTGGAGACCTGCAGGGTGTTGGAGCCGAGGCTGGCGAGCTGCTTGTCGAAGGAGGCGTTGAGTCCCTGGATGATGCCGATGATCGCCAACAGCGTGGCCACCCCGATGCCGATGCCCACGGTGGTGAGCACCGTGCGCATCCGGTTGGCCTTGAGCGAGAAGAGAGCGATGCGCGCCCCCTCCAGCACATCCACGCGAAGTACCTTGCTCATGCGCCCCCCGAGGCCTGCGTCAGCGGCAGGCCCACGTCCACCAGCGCCACCTCTCGCCCGGGCCCATCCGCGACGATCTCTCCGTCACTGATCCGGATGGCCCGTGGACAGCGCGCCGCCAGCTTGGGCTCGTGCGTGACGAGCACCAGGGTGTGTCCCTTCCGGTGCAGCTCCTCGAAGAGCCGGACGATCTCTTCGCCCGTGGAGGAGTCCAGGTTGCCCGTGGGCTCGTCCGCCAGCAGCATGGAGGGGTCGGACACCAGCGCCCGGGCAATCGCCACACGCTGGCGCTGGCCTCCGGACAGCTCGTTGGGCCGGTGGTGCATGCGGTGCCCGAGCTGCACCATCTCCAGCGCCGCCCGCGCC
>QKJM01000557.1 GCA_003249315.1 Archangium sp. | reverse complement strand
CCTCCTGGCTCAATGCATGGAGTCGGAGGCGGTGAGGGGCAAGCCCGGCGGGCGGCCGAGCAAGCCCCGGTACTCAGCGGTGCGTGTCCACGTCGTGGAAGTTGCCGCGCTGGGCCTCCTCGAAGGGGACGCGCTGGGCGATGTAGCCGCCGGTGTGCGGCGCATCCCCCGCCTGCATGAAGTCGTGGTTGGCGAAGGGGTCCATGCCGCGGAGGTCGTTGACGTAGTGGACCACCGAGCCCGGGCCTCCCGCCGCCTGCTGCAGGCGCCAGTCATTGCCGCCGCCGAGGCCGGGGGTCGTCATGCTCAGCGACGAGGCGATGATCTCCCGCATGAAGCTGGGCCGGTCGTCGGCGTTGATGTCGTTGCGGAAGAGGTCGTCCTTGCCGCCCAGGCCGAGCGTCATCGGCACGGGGTCTCCCGTGTTGATGTAATGCACGTATTGAGGGCCGGAGGGATACGAGGCAGCCGCGCCGCCGAAGGTCTCCACTTGCACCTCCGAGAAGCGCTCCAGCATCTCGCGGGCCTCCTGCCCGGCGGCATCCGGGAGCCTCGCGTCCTGCACGAGCTGGTTGCGCACCATGGTGAGCGCGCCGCTGGTGACGAGCGCTCCCTGGCTGTGCGCCATGATGTGGACGGGCGTGCCCTCCTGGAGGCTCTTGTAGATGGTTTGAGCGGCCGTCACCGTGGCGGGGTTGAAGTTGTAGAGGCCCGCCTTGTCCAGCGTACATTGCCCCACGTCCTGCACGAAGCCGGCGAGGCTGGCGCCCGCCGTGGAGTTGTGGATGCCGATGACGTTGAAGCCCGTCCGGTCCGCCACCGCTTGCAGGGCCTGCTGCTGGACGGCCACGTCATTCTGGATGCCGTTGATGTGGATGACGGTGGCGTTGGAGGGCGTGACACCGGGAGGGAGGTTGGCGGGGTTGGGACGGACGGTGGGGATGTCCGCCAGCGGCGTGTCCTTGCCGTAGAGCTGGCCGTTGGGGCCGAGGAAGAGTCCGTCCGCCTGTTGCTCGCTCACCGGACCCGGCACGAGACCGGTTGCGGGAATGGGGTTGGCCGGCGCGGCGGTGGGTGTCCCGGTGGCGATGGGCGTCGGGTTCGGCACCGGAGATGGCGTGGCGCTCGGCGTGGCGGTGGGAGCGGTCGTCGCCGTGGGGGCGGGAGGCGTCGCCGTGGCCACGGGCGTCGGAGTCGGCACCGGAGTGGGCGTGGCGGTGGGAGTCGGCGTCCCGCCAGAGGCGAGGGTCGTCCGCTTCGCGGTGGTCGGTGCGCCGGTCCTGGCGGGCGTGAAGCTGCTCCTGCTCCGCTCCGCGGCGAACTTCCGCGCGCTGGCCGAGTTGCTGGACTTCTTCTCCGGTTCCTTCTGGGGGGTCTTCTTCTCTGAGCTGACGCTGGAGGACTTCTTCTTCTCGCTGGACTCAGAGCGGCGCTTGGAGCTGCTACCGGAGACTTTCATGGCGGGCTTCCTGGGATGGCTGCGGCCTGGGAAAAAAAACCGACGCACATGGATTTTCGAACGAGGGCCGGGGGAGTTGCCTGCTGGAAGAAGAAACCGGCGCGGGTGTCGGGGAGCGGACCTCTGCGAGCGGAGCGCGTTGACGGTGAGAGAGGCGAGGTGGGCTGATGACCCCATGCGCCGCCCGGTCGTCACCTGGTTGTTCGTGCTGGGGCTCGTCGCGTGGACCCTGACGGGGTGCCGCCGCCGGGAGGAGCCGGCACCGGGCGCCTCGGGCAAGGTGCGCATCGTCTTCAAGTACCAGCCCTTGGGGGATCCGGTGGCCTTCCGGGAGCTGATCGCCGGCTTCGAGGAGGCGAACCCGGATGTCGAGGTGGTGACCGAGGCGCTGCCCAACGCGTCGGACCTGGCGCACCAGTTCTTCCTCACCGCGTTGGAGGGTGGGGCTGACGACTTCGACGTGCTGGTGGTGGACATCATCTGGGCGCCCGAGTTCGCCCGGGCCGGGTGGGTGGCGGACCTCTCGGAGGCCTTCCCTCCCGAGCGGCTGCGCGAGGAGTTCTTCTCCGGCCCGGTGGAGGCGGTGGTGATGGAGGGGCGGACCTACGCGGTGCCGTGGTACGTGGACGTGGGGGTGCTCTACTGGCGCACGGACCTGGTGCCGCGCGCGCCGCGTACCTATGAGGAGCTGCGGCGTTTCGCCCGGGAGGCGCTGGAGGAGGATCCGACGCTGCGGGGCTACGTGTGGCAGGGCCGGCAGTACGAGGGGCTCAACTGCAACGTCTTCGAGGCCATCTGGGGCCATGGAGGAGAGCCGCTCGACGAGGAGGGGAGGCTGCGGCTGGAGACGGAGCCGGCGCGTGAGGCGCTCGCGTACCTGCGGGGCCTCATCGAGAGTGGGATTTCGCCCACCAGCGTCACCTCCGCGGCCGAGGAGGAGACGCGTCGCCTCTTCCAGTCGGGGCGGGCCGTCTTCATGCGCAACTGGCCCTATGCGTGGGAGGCGGCGCAGGAGGAGGGCTCGCCCATCCGGGGGAAGGTGGGGCTGGC
>QKJM01000026.1 GCA_003249315.1 Archangium sp. | reverse complement strand
GCCGGTGATGCGGGTGTCGGCGGGGCCGCCGTTGGGGGGGTTGTACTTGATGCCGCCGTCCTCGGGCGGGTTGTGCGAGGGGGTGATGACGATGCCATCGGCGAGCGCCTCGGAGCGCCCGCGGTTGTAGGTGAGGATGGCGTGGGAGATGACGGGGGTGGGGGTGGCTCCGTCGGTGTAACGCACCTGCACGCCGTTGGCGGCGAGCACCTCGAGCGCGGTGCGCTGGGCGGGCTCGGAGAGGGCATGGGTGTCCATGCCGAGGAAGAGGGGGCCGCTGATGCCCTCCTGCTTGCGGTACTCGCAGACGGCCTGCGTCACCGCGAGGATGTGCGCCTCGTTGAAGCTGCGCCGCGCCGCGGAGCCGCGGTGTCCGGAGGTACCGAAGGCCACGCGCTGCTCGGGAACCTGGGGATCCGGCTGCTCCGAGTAGTACCGGGCGCGCAGGGCCTCTGGGTGGATGAGAAGGGACTCAGGAGGAAGCTTGCCAGCGAGAGGATGGGCCACGGGGTGACTCTACCTCCCTGGACTACCCAGGGAGCCCCACTTTCCGACGATGTCGCCTCGTTGACGCAACCGACACGCCCGCTCACCTGCGGGGCATGATGTCGTCGGTGGGGAAGCGGTGGCCCCCGAGCTCCTCGTCATCTCCGAACGGCTCTCCCTCCACGCCCTCTTCGTCCTCCTCCTTGTATTCGAAGCCGGCGCCGCCCGTGCCTGCATCTTCGGACAGGGCCGCCTGTCTCGAGGTCTCATCCACGGGCTCTCGCTCCGCCGCCCGGTTCGACCCACACGCCACGCCGAGCGCCACCGCCACGACCATCAGGAGCATCATCCTCTTCATGCGTGTCCTCGCGTGAGGGTGCTGGTAGAAACGATGCACAGCTGAGACAGTACGTGCAGGGAGCGCCTCCCTGGCTGGTTCCGCGGCGTGGAGCCGCCTGAATCCACCCCGCTTCTCATTCAGGGCCCCGGATACCGGGCCGCAGGGAGTCATCCACACGCCATGAACAGCAAGCGCATCCTCGGGATGATTCTCGCGGGTGGCCAGGGCACGCGCCTGACGCCACTCACGGCCAGACGTTCCAAGCCGGCCGTCCCCTTCGGGTCGAAGTTCCGCATCATCGACTTCGCCCTCAACAACTTCCTCAACTCGGGCATCTACTCCGTCTACGTCCTGACCCAGTTCAAGGCGCAGTCGCTCACCGAGCACATCCAGCGAGGCTGGCGCTTCGGCACGGGCCTGCTGGCCGACTACTTCATCACCCTGGTGCCGGCGCAGATGTACCTCTACGAGCAGCTGGGCCCCGTCTGGTACCGGGGCACCGCGGACGCCATCTACCAGAACCTCCATCTGGTGGAGAACCACGGCGCGGAGAACGTGGCCATCTTCTCCGGGGACCACATCTACAAGATGAACATCGCGCACATGCTCGAGCAGCATGAGTCCACGCGCGCCGACATCACGATCGCCGCCTACCCGACACCACTGGCGAGCGCCACGCGCTTCGGAGTGCTGCAGGTGGACGCACGCGGCCGGCTCACCGAGTTCCAGGAGAAGCCGAAGGAGCCCAAGCCCATGCCCGGCCGGCCGGACATGGCGCTGAGCAGCATGGGCAACTACATCTTCCGCCGCCGGGTGCTGAACGAGCTGCTGGACGCGGACACACGCGCGGAGGACTCGCAGCACGACTTCGGCAAGGACGTGCTCCCCCGCGCGTTGCGGGATGGCTATTCCATCCAGGTCTACGACTTCCACGGCAACCCCATCCCAGGCCAGAGCACGCCCAACACCTACTGGCGCGACGTGGGGACGCTGGACGCCTACCACGAGGCCTCCATGGACCTGGTCTCGGTCAACCCGGAGTTCGACGTCTTCAACCCCGAGTGGCCGCTGCGCACCGCCGTGGAGGTCAGCCCGCCGGCCAAGTTCGTCCACGAGGCGGGAGAGCGAGTGGGCCGCGCCCTCAACTCCATGGTGGCCAGCGGCTGCATCATCTCCGGCGGCACCGTGCGAGAGAGCCTCCTCTTCCACCGAGCGAGGGTGAACTCATACGCGTTGGTGGAGCGCTCGGTGATCCTCGACGAGGTGGATGTCGGCCGGCATGCCCGGGTGCGCAACGCCATCATCGACAAGGGCGTGCATGTCCCTCCGGGCGAGCGCATCGGCTACGACCTGGAGCAGGACCGGGCGCGCGGCTTCACCGTCACCGAGAACGGCATCGTCGTGGTGCCCAAGGGCTACAGGTTCGGCTGAGGGGTGAGACAGGGGGCGGTATTCGCCAGGGGAAGGGAATCCCTCACCCCAGCCCTCTCCCAGAGGGAGAGGGGGGCCTACACGGAGGCCTCACAACAACGCGGCCAGCACCTCCAGCAGCCGGTCCACGTCCGCCGCCGTGTTGTACAGGTGGGGGGAGACACGCAGGCTGTCGCCCCGCACGCTCACGTACACCTTCTGCTCGGCCAATCGCGCCGCCACCTCCGGCCCGTAGCCGCTCCGCCGCTTCAACC
>QKJM01000182.1 GCA_003249315.1 Archangium sp. | reverse complement strand
GACTTCACGCCGGACAACGTCCTGGTGGGCGAGGACGGGCGCGTCCGGGTGACGTACTTCGGACTGGCCCGCTCCAGGGAAGCATCGGGCTCCTCGGAGCCGTCGTCCTTCCCCGTGGATCGGCTCTCCGGCTCATTCCCGTCCGGGAGCTGGTCCTCCACCGCCCTCACCCTGGCCGGGAGCCTCATGGGCACCCCCGGCTACATGGCCCTGGAACAGCTCCAGGGCCGCCCGGCCGATGCGCGGAGCGATCTCTTCGCCTTCTGCGCCTCCCTCCATGAGGCCCTCTACGGGCAGCTCCCCTTCTCCGGCGACAGCCTGGGCGCGCTGGCTCGTGCCCAGCAGGAGGAGCAGGTGACGCCGGTTCCTCCCTCCTCGGAGGTGCCGGCGTGGGTGGCGCGGGTGGTGCGGCAGGGACTGCGGGCCGACCCCTCACAGCGCCCCGCTTCCATGGAGGTGCTGCTGGCGGCGCTGGAGGATGACCCGGAGGTGAAGCGCAAGGCCCGGCTGCGCACGGTGGCCGTGTCCGCCCTGGTGGTGGCGCTGGCGGGGCTGGCGCTCTGGGGCCAGGTGCGTCCCGGAACGCGGGCACAGGGGTGCGAGCAGGTGTCCCGACAGCTCGCCGGTGTCTGGGACGCGTCGGTGAAGGCGCGGGTCCAGGCGTCGCTGCTGGGCACCGGCCTGCCGTATGCCCAGGACACCTTCACGCGTGTGGCCTCGGTGCTGGACGGCTACGCGGGCGACTGGGTGGCGCAGCGGACGGAGGTGTGCGAGGCCGTACGGCGGCAGCCGGCTCCGGCTTCGGGACTGGAGGTGCGGCGGGAGTTCTGTCTGGCGCGGCGCCGCAGCCAGCTTCATGCGCTCACCGAGCTGCTCTCCCGCGGGCCGGATCGGGAGCTACTCCCCAAGGCCGTGCAGGCCGTGAGCTCCCTTCCTCCCCTGGAGGACTGCGCGGACGACAGGGTGCTCGCCGCGGAGGTGCCTCTCCCCGAGGCGCCGGCGGTGCGCGCTCGGGTGGTGTCCCTCCAGTCGGCGCTCGACCGGCCGGAGGCGCTGCTCGAGGCCGGCAAGTACCCGGAGGCGCTGGCGCGCGCTGACGAGTTGCTGAAGGAGGCGGAGCAGGTGGGTTATGCGCCGCTGCACGCCCGGGCCCTGTTCCTGGTGGGCCGCGCGCGCGAGCGCACCGGCGACTATCCCGGGGCCGAGCAGGTGACACGACAGGCGATCGTCATGGCCTCCCGAGGGAAGGAGTCGGTGCTGATGGCCAGGTTGTGGGGCCTCCTGTTCTTCCAGGTGGGCTACTTCCAGGCTCGCTATGCCGATGCGGCGGCGATGGAGCTGGCGATGGAGTCGGCCGTGGAGATGGCCGACGACGACGAGGTCCGCGCCCAGGTGCTCAACAACCAGGCCGTCGTGCTCTCCGTCCAGGGCAGGTCCGAGGAGGCGCTGCGCAAGTACAAGCAGGCGCTGAAGCGGCGGGAGAAGGTGCATGGGCTCGTTCATCCCATGGTGGCCTCCGTGCTGAACAACCTGGGAAATGCGCTCGAGGAGCGGGGCGAGTACGAGGATGCGCGGCGGGCCCACAAGCGGGCGCTGTCCATCCGCGAGAAGGTGCTCGGGTCCAGGCATCCGGATCTGGCTTACACGCTCGGCAACCTCGGCAATGTGCTCGTCGCCCTGAATCGACTCGACGAGGCGCGGAGGATGCACAAGCGGGCACTGGCTCTCCGGGAGGAGACGCTCGGGCCGGAACATCCCCTCGTGGCCAGCTCGCTCGAGAACCTGGGCGACACGCTGCTGAAGCTCGAGCGCCACGAGGAGGCCAGGGCGCTGTTCTCGCGCGCGGTGGCCCTGCACGAGAAGGCGCGGGGAGCCGAGCATCCCCGTACGCTCGGCGCGCTCGTCAGCCTGGCGAGCGCTCTCGAGAAGCTGGCGAGAATCGAAGAGGCGAGTGAGATCGTCGGACGCGCGCTGCCTCTGCTGGAGGCGGTCCAGGGAGCCGAGAACGTCAGCCTCGCCGAGCCCCTCTTGGTGCAGGGCGATGTGCTCTTGGCGCAGGGACGGTACGAGAAGGCGAGGAAGCCCTACGAGCGGTCCCTGGCCCTTCAGGAAAAGGAACTGGGCAGGGAGCATTCGAGTCTCGCCGAGCCCCTCTTGCATCTCGGTCGGCTGGAGCTGGCTCGGGGGCGTCCCGCCCTGGCGGTGCCGCTGCTCGAGCGGGCGCGCGGGCTCGCCAGGGACGTCCATCGAGCCCCCGTGGCGCTCGCGCTGGCTCGGGCCCTCTGGGACTCGGGGAAGGAGTGCTCCCGGGCCGAGTCCCTGGCCACCGAGGCCCGCGAGCACTGGACACATAGCGGTCACCCGAAGGCCGCCGAGGCCTCCCGCTGGCTCTCCGAGCACGCCGCTTCCTCACCACCGGCTCCCGGCACGCCGCCCGGAGCCTGTCTCCAGACCCGAGCCGAGCCATGACCTCGATGTCCCTCTTCCGTCAGACCCTCCAGGAGGCCCCGCT
>QKJM01000168.1 GCA_003249315.1 Archangium sp. | reverse complement strand
GCGGACCGCGAGAAGGCGCGCTACGGCGCCTGGTACGAGTTCTTCCCCCGCTCGGCGGTGCGGGACGGGAAGACGCACGGCACCTTCAAGGACGCGGAGAAGTGGCTGCCCTACGTGCAGTCCCTGGGCTTCGACGTCATCTACCTGCCGCCCATCCACCCCATCGGCTACACGGCGCGCAAGGGGAAGAACAACAGCCTCACCGCGAGCCCCGAGGACGTGGGCAGCCCATGGGCCATCGGCGGCCCCGAGGGAGGCCACAAGGCGGTCCACCCCAGGCTGGGCACGCTCGAGGACTTCCGCGAGTTCGTCAGGGCCTCCAACGCGCAGGGCATCGAGATCGCCATGGATCTCGCCTTCCAGTGCTCGCCGGATCACCCGTACGTGAAGGAGCACCCGGAGTGGTTCCAGCACCGGCCGGACGGGACGATCAAGACGGCGGAGAACCCGCCCAAGCGCTACGAGGACATCGTCAACTTCGACTGGCTGGGCCCGGCGCGTGACGCGCTGTGGAAGGAGCTCGAGTCGGTGGTGATGCACTGGGTGGAACAGGGCGTGCGCATCTTCCGGGTGGACAACCCGCACACCAAGCCGCTCCAGTTCTGGGCCTGGCTCATCCGGAGGGTCCACACCGTCCGCCCGGACATCGTCTTCCTCGCCGAGGCCTTCACCCGGCCCAAGGTGATGAAGCACCTGGCCAAGGCGGGCTTCCAGCAGTCGTACACCTACTTCACCTGGCGCAACTTCAAGCACGAGATGGAGGAGTACCTGAAGGAGCTCACCCGGCCGCCGGTGTCGGACTACATGCGCGGCAACCTCTGGCCCAACACGCCGGACATCCTCCCCGAGTTCCTCCAGCGCAGCGGACCAGCCGGCTTCCGCCTGCGCGCGGCCATGGCCGCCACCCTCTCCTCCGTGTGGGGCATGTACTGCGGCTACGAGCTGTGCGAGGGCACCCCCATCCGGCCCGGCAAGGAGGAGTACCTCGACTCGGAGAAGTACGAGCTCAAGGCGTGGGATCTGGATCGGCCGGGCAACATCCGCGACTACATCTCCCGGCTCAACGCCATCCGCCGCGAGCACCGCGCCTTCCACCTCTACGACAACCTGCGCTTCCTCCTCGCGGACAACGAGCAGATCCTCTTCTACCTCAAGCGCACGCCGGACGGCTCCAGCCAGGTGTTGGTGGCGGTGAGCTTCGATCCATACCAACCCCAGGAGTCCGTGCTGCACCTGCCGCTGAGCGAGCTGGGGCTCCTTCCCGACGAGACGTATCAGGTCCACGAGTTGATGCGGGATGAGCGGAGTCTATGGCAGGGTCCCACGGCCCATGTCCGGCTCACCCCCGAGCAGCCCGCGGCCATCTGGGCGGTGTACCGCTTCCGGCGACGGGAGCGCGAGTTCGACTACTTCGAGTGAGGCAATCAGCGACTTCCATGACCCGGTCCGATCCGCTCTGGTACAAGAAGGCCGTCATCTACGAGCTGCACATCCGCGCGTTCTACGACTCGAACGCGGATGGGCACGGTGACATCCCTGGTCTGATCGAGAAGCTGCCCTACCTGCAGGATCTGGGCATCACCTGCCTGTGGATACTCCCCCACTACCCCAGCCCGCTGAGGGACGACGGCTACGACATCGCCGACTACTACGGCGTCCACCCGGACTACGGGACGCTGGCGGACTTCCAGCGGCTGGTGGACGAGGCCCACAAGCGCGACATCCGCATCCTCAGCGAGCTCGTCGTCAACCACACGAGCGATCAGCACGCCTGGTTCCAGGAGTCGCGCAGCAACCCCCACGGCCCCAAGCGTGACTTCTACGTCTGGAGCGACGCGGACGATCGGTACCGGGGCACCCGCATCATCTTCCTGGACACCGAGCGCTCCAACTGGACGTGGGATCCGGTGGCCAAGCAGTACTTCTGGCACCGCTTCTTCAGCCACCAGCCGGACCTCAACTACGACAACCCCGAGGTCCAGGAGGCCATGCTGGACGTCATGCGCTTCTGGCTGAACATGGGCGTGGACGGCTTCCGCTGCGACGCCGTGCCCTACCTCTTCGAGCGCGAGGGCACCAACTGCGAGAACCTCCCGGAGACCCACGCCTTCCTCAAGCGCCTGCGCAAGACGATCGACAGCGAGTACCCGGACAAGATGCTCCTGGCCGAGGCCAACCAGTGGCCCGCCGACGTGCGCGTCTACTTCGGCGACGGCGATGAGTTCCACATGGGCTTCCACTTCCCGGTGATGCCCCGCCTCTTCATGGCCCTGCGCCGGGAGGATCGCGCCCCCATCGTGGAGATCCTCCAGCAGACGCCGGACATCCCGGACAACTGCCAGTGGGCCATCTTCCTGCGCAACCATGACGAGCTGACGCTGGAGATGGTGACGGACGAGGACCGGGACTACATGTACCGGGAGTACGCCACGGATCCCCGCATGCGCATCAACCTGGGCATCCGCCGGCGGCTCTCCCCGCTGATGGACAACGGCCGGCGGCGCATCGAGCTG
>QKJM01000284.1 GCA_003249315.1 Archangium sp. | reverse complement strand
GCTTCGTCAAGGTGGACGTGGCCTCGCACAGTCCTCAGATGGAGCCGCTGCGGCCGGAGCTGCTCGCGGCGCTCCAGGGCGTGGCTCCGCGCGCCGGCTCCGTCCCCATCTGCTCCACGGTGAGCGGAGAGGTGACGACGGGCGCCTCGTTCGACGCCGCCTACTGGGTGGCCAACCTGCGCGAGCCGGTGCTGTTCTCCACGGCCGTGGAGCGGCTGGCCAACGACGGCCATGACGTCTTCATCGAGATGAGTCCGCACCCCATCCTCCTGCCCGCGGTGGAGCAGCACCTGCGGCACCTGGAGCGGGAGGGGCTGGTGGTGCCCTCTCTGCGCAGGGAGGAGGACGAGCGCGGCTGCATGCTGGGCGGACTGGGGCTGCTCTATGTGGCCGGTCACAAGGTGGACTGGAGCCGCCAGCACCCCGTGCGCCGCCGGCCGGTGCCGCTGCCCACCTACCCCTGGCAGCACGAGCGCTACTGGTTCGAGTCCTCGACGCGTACGCGTCGGGTGCGAGAGGCCGGGCTCCACCCGCTGCTGGGTGCGCATACGGTGCTGGCCTCGCAGCCGGGGGCCCACCTGTGGCAGGCCGAGCTCACCGCGGAGGATCCGGCCTATCTCGCGGACCACGTCGTACACGGCGACGTCGTCTTCCCTGGCACCGGCTACGTGGAGATGGCGCTGGCGGGAGGGGCGTGGGCGCTGGGCGGGTCGCCCTGTGTGCTCGAGGACGTGGTGCTCCAGGAGATGATGACGCTGCCGGCCGAGGGGGCGCTGGCGGTGCAGATGGCCTTCACTCCGGAGGAGGCCGGGGCGCTGCGCTTCCAGGTCTTCAGCCAGCCGGAGGAGGAGAAGGGCTGGGTGCTGCACGCCGAGGGGCGTCTCCAGCCGGCGAGCGGCGAGGCCGAATCCCTCTCTCTGGAGGAGGTGCGGAGCCGGTGTACCGAGCCCATGGCGGGCGAGACGCACTACCAGCTCATGCTGGAGCGTGGCGTGGACTTCGGCCCGGGCTTCCGCGCGCTGAAGGAGCTGTGGCGCGGACGGGACGAGGCGCTGGCGAGGCTCGAGCTGCCGCCCTCGGTCGCGGCGGAGCTGGCGACCCACCAGATTCATCCGGCCCTGCTGGATGCGTGCTTCCAGGCGCTCAACGGAGCGGGGCTGGAGCAGCGGCGGGGGGAGACGTACGTGCCGGTGGCCATCGAGCGCCTGCGCGTGTACGGGCGGCCGGGCCGCGAGTCCTGGGCCCATGCCTCCGTGCGCGACGGCACCGGCAGCGCCGAGGGCTCGCTCGAGGGCGATGTGACCCTGGTGGACGCGACCGGCCGGGTGCTCGTGGAGGTGCGGGGGCTCCTGTGCCGACGCCTGCCGGCTTCGAGGCGGCGCGCGGCGGATGAGCTCGACGGGTGGATGTACGTGGTGGACTGGCAGGAGGAGCCGCGTCCGGCGGTGGCCGCCGAGAGCAGCGGGAAGGGCACGTGGCTGCTGGTGGGCGATCGCCAGGGCTTCGCGCGCCGGCTGCGGGATGCGCTGCGCGAGCGCGGCGAGGACTGCCTCCTCGTCTCCTACGGGGAGGGCTACAGGGAGATAGAGCCGGGGCACCATGAAGTCGACCCGCTGCAGCCGCGGGGGTTCGAGCAGCTCCTGAAGGGCGCGTTCGGCCCTGGTCGTCCGGCGTGCCGTGGCGTGGTGCATCTCTCCAGCCTCGATTCGCCGCCACCGGAGCAGGGGCCGAAGGCACTGGAGGAGGCGCAGCGGCTGGGGGTGCGGAGCGCGCTCCACCTCACCCAGGCGCTGGCGAGCACGGGCTTCCGCGACATGCCCAGGCTGTGGCTGGTGACGGACGGGGTGCATGCCGTGGCCGAGGGAGAGAGCGCGCGCCATGTGGCCTCGGCGCCGCTCTGGGGCCTGGGGCGGGTGATCGCCCTGGAGCACTCCGAGCTGCGTTGCTGCTGCGTGGACCTGGGGGCGCTCGACGAGGTACAGGCGCGCTCGCTCGCGGAGGAGTTGCTGGCCTCCACGCCCGAGGAGCAGGTGGCGCTGCGCGGCGAGGCCCGTCTCGTGGCTCGGCTCGCGCGCATGGAGCGTGACACCACCGCGCCCCCTGAGTCGCGACTGGAGGGTACCCACCTCATCACCGGCGGCCTGGGGGGACTGGGTCTGCGGCTCGCCGGGTGGCTGGCCTCGCGAGGTGCGCGGCACCTGGTCCTGCTGGGTCGCAGCGAGCCTTCGGAGCAGGCGCGGCGGTCCGTGGAGGAGCTGCGGGCGGCCGGCGTCCAGGTCCTGGTGGCGCGGGCGGACGTGGCGGTACGGGAGGAGCTGGAGCGGGTGCTCGCGGAGGTGTCGGCGGAGATGCCGCCGCTGCGAGGCGTCTTCCATGCGGCGGCGGTGCTGGACGACAGCGTGCTGCTCAACCTCACCGCCGAGCGCTTCGGCAGGGTGATGGCGCCCAAGGTCCAGGGTGCGTGGAACCTGCACGAGCTGACGGCGACGGCGCCGCTGGAGCACTTCGTCCTCTT
>QKJM01000007.1 GCA_003249315.1 Archangium sp. | reverse complement strand
AGACGCGGCAGCGCTGGGCCATCATCTCCTCCTCGAAGAAGACGGTGCGAGACCTGGCCGGCTCGCGGCTCGCGATCGTCAAGGGGGCCGGCTCGGTGGATCCCCGCTTCATCAGCAACGTAGTGCTCGCCGGCGATCTGGACGCCCGCAAGCACTTCAAGCTGGTGGCGGTGCCCAACGTGGAGTCCGCCTTGAAGATGCTGGAGGCCAAGGGCGCCGAGGCGGCCCTGGTGCCCCTGGCGCACGTCCCCGAAGGCATGTCCGTCATCTACCGCAGCAGCAAGGTGCCCGGCGCCGTCCTCGTGGGTGCGCGCGGGGAAGAGGAGGAGCTGAAGGCCCGGCTCGCGCGCCTCGCGCCGGTGGCTCCCTTCGGCGCCTTCGTCGCCATCCAGGGCAAGGAGATGGAGGACTTCCGCCGGCTGCTGCTTCGCGGTCCGCCTCGCCGTCAGCCCCAGTTCGTGAGCACCCCCACGCTCCACGTGGATGCCGAGGCGCTCGTCGACACCCGCGTCCTCCAGCCCGTGCTGCCCTCCTTCGTCGATGCTCTGGAGGTCTCCGCGGAGCAGCCGGATGACTGACGGGCAGAAGGCTACATTTTCTTTGTAAGGCATGTAAAATAATCACACTCTTGACAACCGGCACATCGGGGACGGCCGCGGCAGGAGCGGTCGGGACGCGTCCCGGTTGACGCATCACGGGTAAGGGCAAAGATGCACTCGACTCGAATCGGATTGCTGCAGAAGGCTGCGGATCAGGCTGTGCCGCGGCGCGGGATGCTTCGTGGGCACCCGGTGCTCCCCGCGCTGGTGGGGCTGGTGTACGCTCTGACCGCCGGTGGTGATGCGGTCGCGCAGACGCGCAAGTCGTCGGCGGATGCGCCGCGCGCGGAGAAGACGCGAGGCCTGCCGATGCCGCCGCCTCCGTCGAGCACCGAATCCTCCGAGGAGCCGGCCCCGAGCGCGCCTCAGCGTGCGCCCTTCGCCGGGCCTCTTGGCGCGCGTCCTCTGCCTCCTCCGGCGGGGCTGGCCGGCCTGGACATTCCGGATCCGCTCGCCGCCTCCCAGGATGCCTCCCTGGAGGAGTCCGTTCAGCAGTTGCTGAGCGAGGCCGTGGTGAGCACCGCCTCCAAGCGCAAGCAGCGCATCTCCGACGTGCCGATGACCATCTCCTGGATTCCCGCCGAGGAACTGGAGGGCACCGGCCAGTTCACCCTCTGCGATGCGATCCAATACTTCCCCGGTCTGGAGTGCCGGCGCGGCTCCATGCGCAAGGCGGCGGTGAGCTCGCGCGGCCTGGGCTCCAACTACCTCTCCAACCGGCTCCTGCTGCTGCGTGACGGTCGGCCGCTGACGGACCCCTGGACGGGTCAGTTCTACGCCGACGAGACCACGCCGCTGAGCAACCTCAAGCAGGTGGAGGTCATCCGCGGCCCCGGCTCCGCGCTCTACGGCTCCAACGCCTTCAGCGGCGTCATCAACATCATCGAGCGCCAGCCCGCGGATCTGCTCCGGGAGGGGCGCGACTGGGGCATGGATACGCGCCTGCTGGTCGGCCAGGACAGGACCTGGCGGACCCAGGCCACCGTGGCCGGCAGGGGTGGCCCGGTGGAGGCCCTGGTCAGCTACTATGGCTTCGGCTCGGACGGCCCCCAGCTCTTCAATGATCCGAAGGTGAGTCGGGTGGACACCAACGAGGACTCGCTGGTGCATCAGGTGAGCGGCAAGGTGCGGGTGGCGAGCGTCTCCCTGGACGCCGACTACACCAACGCGACGATCGGCCGCCCCGGTGGTCAGCAGATCTCCACCGTGGGCAACTGCGGCCGCTGCCACTACACGCCCGATGACGAGGAGCGCGTCGAGAACCTCAACGCCAGCGCCCAGGTGGATCAGCAGATCAACGACCACCTGCGGGTGTTCGCCCAGGGCTACGCCTTCTACAAGCGCCGCGTGGTGGATCAGAAGAACATGATCACCGGCGAGATGCAGCCGGCGCTGGGCAAGCGCCGCCGTCTGGGCGCCGAGGCCCGGGCGCTGTTCTCCTTGGGCGACCTGACGGTCACCTTCGGCGGTGACTTCAAGAACGACCTGGTCAACAACCAGAACGTCCTCCCGGGCCTGACCCAGGACGACACCCGGCAGGACATCCTCGGCGGCTTCGTGGACGCGGAGTTCCGGCCCTTCAGCCAGCTCGTGCTCAGCGCCGGCGCCCGCTACGACCGGTACATGATTCCGGAGACGGTCTGGCGCATGCGCACGGATCAGATCTCCCCCCGCGCCAGCATCGTGTTCCACGCGCTGCCGACGCTGACCCTGCGCACCAACTATGGCCGCGCCTTCCGCGCGCCCACCCTGGCCGAGCTGGCCATCAACCAGCAGATGTACGCCTCCACGCTGCTGGGCAGCCCGGATCTGAGGGCGGAGACGCTGGACACGGTGGAGGCCTCGGTGGACTTCTGGCCCGCGGACCGCACGGTGCGCCTGACGGCCACGGGCTTCGTCAACTACGCGAAGAACTTCATCAACCAGGAGCACCTCTTCGGCTCCACCTCACAGTTCCGCAACATCGGCGATGCGCGGGTGACGGGCTTCGAGCTGGAGGCGGCGGCCCAGGTGGCGGCCATCAACTCCTCCTTCGACGTGGCCTACCAGTTCCTGGACGCGAGCGCGCTCGCCTTCCAGGACCGGCCGGAGCAGCCGCTGGACTACGCGCCCAGGCACCGCGTGTACGCCCGCGGTCGCACCAACTTCGGCAAGGTGGGCTTCGCCGAGATCTACGCCCTCTACGTGGGTGATCGCTACGACCCCGGCTTCCAGGTGAATCCAGCCAGTGGCGAACTCCAGCGGGTGCAGCTCCCCGGCTACATGACCGCCACGGCGCGCGTGGGCGCCAACGTGACCAAGGGGCTGACGGTGTCGCTGGTGGGCACCAACCTCTTCAACGCCAGCTACGAGGAGTCCCACGGCTTCCCCGCGCCTCCGCTGAGCGTATTCAGTGAGATCAAGTTCCAGTATT
Source organism: Archangium sp. (assembly GCA_003249315.1). Taxonomy (GTDB): domain Bacteria; phylum Myxococcota; class Myxococcia; order Myxococcales; family Myxococcaceae; genus QKJM01. The sequence goes on along the minus strand of QKJM01000007.1, from coordinate 6,577 downwards.
GAGTCGTCCCCTTGAGCGCCAACCTGCATCCCGAGGCTTCTCCCTGCCTCCATGTCATCACTGATGCCTCCCTGCCTCCGGCCGTGCTGGAGCAGGCCGCTCCCGAGTTGGAGCGGAGCGGGCTGCCTCTGAAGGTGGGAGAGGCGTCCCCCCAGGGACGGGAGCTGGTGTTGTTCGACGGCCGCCTGGGGCCGTCCCATGCGACTCTGCTTCAGCGCGAGCCTCCGGCCCTGTTGCTGGCGACGCGGGAGCCAGGAGGTCTGCCCTCCCAGTGGGAGATGCGGGTGCTTGGCTCCTTGCTCCGGGGGGAGACGATGATGCCTCGAGGGGTGATGGTGGCGCGGTTGTGGCTGGAGCGGGTGGCGGACATCCAGGCGGCCTCCGCCGAGGCGGCCGCGCTGGTGGAGAGCTCCCGGGGCAGCCGGGTGGCCGCAGGCCTGGCCGCCGACGTGATGCATGAGTTGGCCGCCAACGCCCTGCTGGATGCTCCAGTGGACGCCAGCGGCACTCCGCGCTATGCCCATAGGCGTGACGAGGTGCAGGAGGTTGCCGCGGAGGACGCCTGTGAGGTGGCTCTGGCGGTGGGCGAGGGCGGCATCTACCTGGAGGCGGTGGATCGGTTCGGGCGGCTCACGCCCGCCCCCATCGCCCGGGCGCTGTCATCGCTGGGGGGACGCGTGCAGGTGAATGCGTCCGGCGGAGGTGCCGGCCTGGGCTTGCGGCGCATCCTCGAGCATGGAGAGCTCATCGCCGTCCGGGTGGTTCCTGGGAGGGAGACCCGGATGCTCTGTGTGGTCGGTTTCGGGGAGGCCCGTCGTCGCGCCGCTCTCCCCAAGTCGTTGCTGTACTTCCAGTCATGAGGAGTGGGCCGGTGGAGACGCAGGGTTCCAATGCCACAATCAACCGGATTCGCGTGGGCACCATCACCCACGTCCGCATCTCGGGGATCATCGACGAGACCTTCCCGCTGACGTCCTCCAGCCCGGATCTCAGCGGGATCATCCTCGTCGACCTGGGACAGGTGGAGCGCATCAGCTCCTTCGGCGTTCGCCGGTGGATCGAGTTCGCCAGCAAGCTGCCACCGGGCGGCATCTCCCTCTATGTGGTCCACGCGCCGCCGGTGATCGTGGATCAGCTCAACATGGTGGAGGGCTTCTCCGGAGTGGCGAGGGTGCTGTCGGTGCTCGCGCCCTACACCTGCCGCTCCTGTGGGGAGGATCGGCTGCGGCTGGTGGATCTCCAGGCGGAGGTGCAGACCATCTCCGAGGGCCGCGCGCCGGAGCACGCCTGCCCGGTGTGCGCCAACAAGCTGGAGTTCGCGGACCTGCCCAGCGAGTTCTTCGACTACGCCGCGCGCCAGCAGTTCGGCACGGTGGATCCGGTGGTGATGCGCTACCTGCGCGCCACCACTCCCAGCGCGCCCGCCGCGCTGACCACCCACCTGAAGATCGTCCAGGACGACATCACCTACATCACCCTGGCCAGCGAGCTGGGCGCCAACCTGAACGTGCGCCGGCTGGCCTCGGGGCTGGAGGGGCGCGTCGCCTTCGACTTCTCCCACGTCAGCAAGGTGGAGCCGGAGGCCGTGCCCCGGTTGGAGCAGGTGCTGAGCACCGCGGCGCAGGGCGCGAAGGTGGTGCTGTGCCGGGTGACGCCCCCGGTGCTCAACGCCCTGGCTCGCTTCACCCGACAGCTCCACGCCACCATCGCCACGCTGTGGCTGCCGTGCGAGTGTCGCCACTGTGGCCACGAGCACCACCAGCGCACCCTGGCCTCCGAGTACCTCGCCAAGCTGCGCGCCAACGCCAGCCCGGAGCGTGTCTGCCCCATCTGTGGAGGCATGGCGCGTCTGCCCTCCGTGCCCGCGCTCCTGCCGCTGCTCAGCCGCTCCACCCTGGCCGCCGAGTCTCCCGAGGATATCGAGGCGCTCGAGCCACGCGCCCTCAGCCAGTACCTCTTCGGCTCCACCAACGTGGACCCGAACGCCAACAAGGGCGGCAGCACGGACATCAGCAACTCCTACAGCAGCACCCGCCTGCAGATCATCCGCCGCCTGGGGCAGGGCGGCATGGCGGAGGTGTTCCTCGCCAAGCAGGTGGGCGTGAAGGGGTTCGAGAAGTTCGTGGTGATGAAGAAGATTCTCCCGCAGTTCGCGGAGAACTCCGAGTTCGTCGACATGCTCTTCGCCGAGGCGCGAGCCAACGCGCGCCTCACCCACCCGAACGTGGTGCAGACGTTCGACGTGGGCATGTCCGACGGTGTGGCGTACATCCTCATGGAGTACGTCCGCGGCCCGGACCTGAAGAAGCTGATGAACGAGCTGCGGCGCAAGGGCATCGCCCTGCCGCTGGAGCACGCGCTGCGGATCGTCGCGGAGACGGCCGCGGGCCTGCACTACGCGCACGCCTATGTGGATCCCGCCGGCGTGCCCCACCCGGTGGTCCACCGCGACGTCAGCCCGCACAACGTCCTCATCTCGCTCGATGGCGCCATCAAGCTGAGCGACTTCGGCATCGCCAAGGTGCAGGGGGAGGATCACACCCAGGCGGGCGTGCTCAAGGGGAAGATCTCCTACATCTCCCCGGAGGCCGCCTCGGGGCGCGCCCTGGACGCGCGCAACGACGTGTTCGCCCTGGGCGTGGTGCTCTTCGAGCTGCTCACCGGGCAGCTTCCCTTCAAGAGGGATCACGACGCGGCCACGCTCAATGCGATCGTCCGCGAGCCGGCGCCGGTGCCCTCGCAGCTCAAGCCGACCATTCCCCAGGACGTGTCGGATCTCATCCTCCGCGCGCTGGTGAAGGATCCCTCGCGGCGCACGCAGTCCGCGGCGGCGCTGCGCGAGGAGATTGAAGCGGTGATGGCGCACCACCGGCTCAACTCGTCGCCGGCGGCGGTGGCCCAGTTCTTCAAGGCCACGTTGGGGGAGCGACTCGCGGAGTTCGGGCCCGTCAACAGCGGTCCGGCCACGGGCTCGTTCCAGCGGGTGTCGCCGGGTGGAGGCACGGACTTGATGGGGGCCGCGATGTCGCGCCCGGCCATCTCTCGCAGTGGCATCAGCGCGGTGTCCCACGCGGCGGCGCCCCCTCCGCCTCCTCCGGCTCAGGCTCAGGCTCCTGTGGTGGCCTCTCGTCCGATGGCGCCTCCCCCGCCGCCTCCCCCGGCGGTACCGGAGGAGCCCCTCGAGCGCACCGAGCCCTTCCGGGCCTCGCATCAGGGCCTCATCGCGGCCTCCGCGCTGCCGCCCGAGCCTCCGACGGCGACGGTGGCACCTGCGGGAGTCGGGGCAGGTGCTCCGCGCACCGCGCCGGTCACCATGCGCGCCGCCTCGGGTCCGGTGCCCCCCGTGTCCCGTCCGGTGCCCGCCGTGATGCCTTCGGCCGCGCCGGCTCGGCCCGCCCCCGTCCCGGCCCGTCCGTCTGGCCCCGTGGCGCCAGTCCACCGGGCTCCCGAGCCTCCTCCCGCTCGAGCGGTGGCTCCGGCTCCCGCGCCCGCGGCGAAGTCCTCTCCTCTCAAGTGGGTCGTCGCGGGTGTCGCCGGTCTCCTGGTGCTGGGTGGGGCCGGCGTGGTGGTGTCGAAGCTGGGCTCGGGCTCGAGTGTCGACGTGGTCGACCTGGATTCGGGGGAGCAGCTCTACGTTGCCGGCCTCCGGGTGGCGCCAGAGCAGGTACGTCTGGATGGGCCCGGCCCGCATATCATCTCCACTTCCATGAACGGTCGGCTTCGCCGGTTCGGCACGACGGCGAGCAAGGCCGTCATCGACGTGCGGACCCTCCCCGAGGCGATGCCGCAGCCGGGGAGCTCTGGCACGGTGCGCATCGGCGGGAAGAGCGGCTGCTACGTCAAGGTGGGCTCGGAGATGCTCTCCGGCTCGACGCCGGTGAAGTCCTCCGTCGAGGCCGGCCTGGAGATGGAGGTCAGCGTCACCTGTCCCGGTCAGCCGATCTGGTCCCACTGGGTGATGGCGGTGCCCGGCCAGGAGGTGGAGATCATTCCCCAGGTGGGCGAGTAGCGCGGCGCTCGCGGCCGCTCAGAGCTCCAGGGCCTGCTCTGGCTCTGGTTTCCAGGCGGGGTTGCGGAAGACGTAGCCCAGGCGGACGGGGAGCGGGTTGGGCCTCCACGCGTCGCGGAGGAGGGCGGCGTACTCGTGGAAGGCGATGCGCACCGGGTTGTACGTCCGCAGGTTCTTCGTGAGCCCGTAGACCGGGCGCTCGTCCTCCTCCTGGAAGGTGCGGAAGAGCCGATCCCAGATGATGAGGATGCCGCCGTAGTTGCGATCCAGGTAGCGCGGGTTGGAGCCGTGGTGGACGCGGTGATGGGAGGGCGTGTTGAGCACCCACTCCAGGGGCCCGAGCCGGTGGATGGCCTCGGTGTGGATCCAGAACTGGTAGAGCAGGCTGAGGGACTGGGCGGTGAGCACCATGGCGGGGTGGAAGCCCAGCAGTGGGAGCGGAGCCCAGAAGAGCAGGCTCGTCATCGGCGTCCACGTCTGCCGGAGCGCCGTGGTGAGGTTGTAGTGCTGGCTGGAGTGATGCACCACGTGCGAGGCCCAGAAGAAGCGCGACTCGTGGTGGATGCGGTGGAACCAGTAGTAGCAGAAGTCGTCCGCGAGGAAGAGCGCCGCCCAGGCCAGCGGGCCGCTGCCCGTCCTCAGCGGTGAGACATGGTAGAGGCCGAGGTAGAAGGCGAATGCCACGCCCTGCCACACCAGGTTGATGAAGACGTTGCCCAGCCCCATGGAGAGGCTGGCCGCCGAGTCCTTCATGCCGTAGCCCACGAAGTCCTCGCCACGGTGCCGGACCAGGTACGCGAGCTCCGCTGCGATCAGCAGGATGAAGGCGGGGATGGCCAGGTGGGTGAGTTCGACGGGAGCGGATTCAGTCATGGGCGGGCTCCTCGGGGTGGACGGGAAGGGGAGGCCTGGGCGAAGGCGCCGCGGGCGAACTGGATGAGCAGCGCGAGCATCTGCTGGTGCGCCGGGTTGGAGGGCAGGGCCATGCTCCCCACGGCGGCGCCCTGCACGGCGTTGAGGATGAGCTCGATGAGGGCGTCGAAGTGGGGGAGGGTGGCGGCCACGTCGGGGAAGAGTTCGCGCGCGACGCGGTGAAGGTTGCCGCGGTGGGGAGGATCCACCGCGCTCAGCGCCCGGGCCAGCTCCACGTCCGTGCGCGCCGCCACGTACAGCTCGATGGCCGCCAGCAGCTCGGGTCGCTGGTAGACGTTCCACAGCAGCTCGATGGCCTGGGAGATCCGCTCTCCCTCCTGGACGGGGAGGGTGGCCAACTCGGCGCGATAGTTGGCGATCAGCCGAGGGAAGAGGTGCTCCACCGCGGCGGCGAGCAGCTCGGCCTTGGTGGCGAAGTGCTTGAAGAGCGCGCCCTGGGAGATTCCGGCTCGCTGGACGATGGCCTGGGTGGTCGTCTGGGCGTAGCCGAGCTCCACCAGGCACGCGACGGTGGCCTCCAGCAGGCGGGCTCGGGTGGCCTCGCGTCGCTCCTGCTGAGTGCGCCGGGCGCGCGGAGCGCCTTCCTGAGACGTGGCGGACATGCCTCCAGTGTAATCGCCTCCCTCTTAGAAAGAAAGTGACTGGTCACTCTCTAAGTGAGGGGCAAGGAACCACCCAATGGGAGAGCGGGGGCTCGGGCGGGGGGGTTGGAGGCTCGGTCGTGGCCCGTGCCCGGCGGCTCTCGAGGCGCTCAGGGGGCGGCTTTCAGCAGGAGTGGCGCATTGCAGCGCTACCGGGCACCCGATAGTCTCGCGTCATGGCAGAGCAAGAGGGCAGCCGGGCGGAGTCCTCGGGTGGGACGGAGCCGGAGGAGAGTACGGGGACGCAAGGGCCGGGGGAGGGGGCGCGGGTGGAGGGGGAGGTGGATGGGGAGCGGGCTCCGGAGGAGGTCTCCGAGCTGGAGAGCATCAGCTCGCAGATGGCCTATGAGAGCTATCTCTCCGCCGCGAAGGCGATCGAGCCGGAGGCCATCGAGGAGTGCTGCACGGATGTGGTGCTCGCCTACGTCAACGTGACGCGCGGAGTGTCGGCCGTGGTGGGCGGTGGAGCGCTGCTCCTGGGCAAGCTGCCCGGCGTGAACGTCGCGGAGCTGTCGATGCTCCCTCGACTGGCGCAAGGGCTGGCCCATGCCGCGCTGAAGGTGCAGCAGGAGCTCCGGTCCGAGTCATTCGGGACGCTGTTCGAGCGGGCTCAGCTCCTGCGCCGCCAGATGCGCAGGGCCGCCGATGCCCTCGCCGAGGCCAATCTCCTTGCCGATGCTGATGTCGACGAGCTCCGGCTCGAGGCTCGGCGGGATGTCCTGGAGGACTGCCAGGCGCTGGTCGCGTTGTTCCGCAGGAACGAGGCGAGGATCTCCGGCCGCTCGCCGGTGGGGCCCGCCGAGCTCCGGGAGGCGGAGCTGCTCACCGCGAAGCTGTGGGCCATGCTTGGGCAGCAGGGGGCGGGTGAGGAGGGGGGTCCATCCCTCCTGGACATCATCCAGATGCGAGACCGCTTCTGGACGTTGCTGAACCAGCGTTACGACGTGCTCTGGCGGTGTGGGGCGTGGATCTATGGCCGGGAGGTCGATGAGCG
>QKJM01000849.1 GCA_003249315.1 Archangium sp. | reverse complement strand
GCGAAGGTGGAGGAGCAGGTGGTGGCCATCTTCTTCCGCGAGCGCTTCGAGCTGCTGCGGGTGCTGGGTGGCATGCGGGCGAGGATGGCGGGGGTGATCGACATCTCCGAGCTGGGGCGGATGGTGCTGGACGCGCTGCATGAATCGGGACGAACCACCCACGCCTCGCTGTACCTGCTGGCGGAGGATCGGCCGGGCTTCCGGCTGCGGGATGCGCGAGGCCCGGCGCCGGTGAGCTTCCTGGACACGGGAGCGGCACGCGGGGTGCTCTTCGCGGTGGCCTCGGGGCAGAAGGCCATCCTCCTGGAGAACCTGGAGCGGCGCATCGCGGTGATGAGGCAGCAGGCGGTGGAGGGCAAGCGCTTCCGCGACGAGCTCAAGCGGCTCAACGACACGCGTGCCGCGCTGCTGCAGATGAAGGCGGGCATCACCGTCCCCCTGGTGGGCAATGATCGCGTCATCGGCTTCCTCAACCTCTGGGACGAGCGGGTGCCGGAGGCCTACGCCTCGGACGAGATCGCCCTCATCATGGAGGTGGCGGAGCGGCTGGCCACGGCGCTGGAGAACTCGAAGTTGTACGAGAAGATCCGCGAGAGGGATCGCCTCGCCGCGCTGGGTGAGATGGCGGCGGGCCTGGCGCACGAGATTCGCAACCCCCTGGGCGCGATCAAGGGCGCGGCCCAGTGTCTGGATCCAAAGCGGCTGCCCGGCGAGGAGGGCGAGTTCCTGGAGGTCATCGTCGAGGAGGTGAACCGGCTCAACGGCGTGGTGACGGCCTTCCTCGACTACGCGCGTCCGCTCAAGCAGCACTTCGGGCCCACGGATCTCAACGAGGTGGTGACGCGCACGGTGCGGCTCATCCAGAACGAGATCCCCAAGGAGATCGAGCTGAAGGTGGAGCTGGAGGATCCGCTGCCGCGCGTGGACGGGGACGCGGAGCAACTCAAGCAGGTGCTCATCAACCTGGTGCAGAACGCGATGCAGGCCCTGGGCACGCCGGCCGAGGGCCACATCACCGTGAAGACAGTGCGGCCGGAGCGCTTCAACGAGTTCCGGGCCACGGGTGACTCGTTCGTCGAGGTACACGTGTCGGACACCGGCCCGGGAATTCCGCCCGACCAGCAGCAGCACCTGTTCGTCCCCTTCTACACGACGAAGCAGAAGGGCACCGGGCTGGGGCTCGCCATCAGCCAGCGCATCGTCAAGAGCCACGGCGGGACGCTCTCGGTGCAGAGCAAGGAGGGAGAGGGCGCCACCTTCATCATCCGGATGCCGACCCACCCCTCCGAGCCGCTGCCACTGCCGGAGACCACCGTGAACGACGGAACCGCCGTCCCCGCCACCCGCGGCGCGGAGGGGCCGCTCGCCGAGGGCTCCCCCTCCCCCGGCAGAACCGGCAAACCCAAGCGAGAGAAGAAACGCCGCGCGAGCTGAGGCTCTCCCCCCCGCCTCTTTCTCATTTCTCATGACGCGGCTTTCCAAGATGCAACGCATTGCGTCAATTACCTTGCTTTCCGCCTATTTCTGAATTCAATAGAACTTCTTGAAAACAGAACGTAGCCTGCACGCCTCCCCATCCATTGACTGGGGAGTCAACCAGGAGCAGGACATGACCGTTCGTTCCAGCGTGCAGAAGCTGACCTTCGCCGCCGTGACCGCCACCGCCATGGTGGGTGGACTCGCGGAGGCGAGCACCATCAACCAGAGCACCTCGTGGACCATCAACCGCGCGGACTCGAGCACGAAGTACCGGGTGGTGGCGTACGGAGACTCGATCTTCGCGGGCTATGACGGGGGCCTGTGGAGCGTGGGCCGGCGCGCGGCGCCCTACGTGGATGGCGAGTATCTGGCCAACAAGTGGAAGACCGACGTCGAGGTGGTCCGCCGCACCAAGTCGGGCGCGAAGGCAGACGACATCTACAACAACAAGATCATCAGCGAGCGTTCGTACATGCAGAGCTCGGACACCCGCGTGGTGATGTTCGAGATGTGCGGCAACGACTACCTGCAGGCGCGCAGCGCCTTCACGGACCAGACGGGCACCTGCAACTACAGCGGTCTGGAGACGGCCCTCTCCAACTGTACGAACTACATGGAGAAGGCCATGCAGGCCATCAACACCTACGCCACCACGGCGAAGGTGAAGATCATCTCCAACATCTATTATCCGGGCTACGACGCGGACAACGTACTCACGAGCTGCACGGACTCGGCGACCGGGCAGCGGGTCAACAAGCAGGAGAAGTTCCTCCCGCTGCTAGCCAGGAGCAACTGGCGGGCCTGCAACCTGGCGGCGCAGTATGGCTTCAAGTGCGCCGACTCGTTCGCCGAGTACATGGCGGCCGACTACGACTCCAACGGTGACGGGCAGATCGACTCGCAGGCCATCCGCTACAAGGCCGGCGAGTCCGAGGCCGCCTACGTCACGCGCATCACCCAGACGCTGCGCTCGACCCTGCGCGACTCCAACATCCACTTCGTCAACTCGAGCACCAGCTACGACTACATCCAGTCGGACAAC
>QKJM01000537.1 GCA_003249315.1 Archangium sp. | reverse complement strand
AGCGCCAGCACGCCGAGCACGTCCCCGCGCACCTCGCCCTCCTGGAGGCCCAGCACCGTGGCGCCCGACAGGATGAAGCCCGTGGCCCACATGCCCCCGCGCCCCAGGTGCTCACCGAAGACGAGCAGCGCCAGGAGGATGGTGAAGGGGCCCTCCAGGTTGAGCATGAGCGAGGCCGCGACGCCGGTCAGCCGCGTGAGCCCCATCAGCATCAGGACCGGGCCGAGCACCCCGCCACAGAGGATGATGCCGAGCAGCAGGGGCACCTCCTTGCGCCCGAGGCGCGCCTCGCGCCGGGAGACATCCTTCGGGCGTAGCCGCAGCAGTGCGGTCAGGCCCGTCAGGCCCAGGCCTCCCCCCAGGTAGAGGAGCGAGGCGAGCACCAGGGGCGTGCTGGACGGCAGGAGCAGCTTGGCTACCGGTGCACTGAGCCCGAAGAGCGCCGCGGCCGAGAGCCCCAGCACCGCTCCTTTCACTCCTGGCGACAACGACATGCGTCCTCCTTCCTCGGCCGGGGATGGTCGGAGGGTCAATTACTATTGACGGTAGTAGCAGGCCAGGGTTGGATGGAAGGCATCTTGAAGAAGCGCACCTGGGAGCCGCTCGGCAAGCTGGAAGCGGCCGTCATGAACATCGTCTGGATGCACTCGCCCGTCACGGCCCGGGAGGTCTGCGACCGGCTGACCGGCACGCGGGAGCGGGCCTACACCACCATCATGACGACGATGGACCGGCTCCACCGCAAGGGCCTGCTGCTTCGTGAGAAGGACGGCATGGCCTGGCGGTACACCCCCGCGCTCGGCCGGGCGGAGTTCGAGAAGGCGGTGGCGGACGGGCTGGCGGCGGAGATCCTCCAGGCGCATGGCGAGACGGCGCTGGCGGCTTTCGTGGATGCCGCTGCCGACGCGGATGAGTCGCTCCTGGACAGGCTCGCTCAGCTCATCGCGCGGAAGAGGGGGCGCGGATGATGGAACTTCTCGCCTTCGTCCTGGAGTGCGCGGCGGTGGTGGCCTTCGCCGGAACGGTGGCCTCCCTGCCCGCGGGCCTGGCATTGCTGGCCCTTCGCTGGCCCGTGCTGCGTCGCTTCCCGGTGCTGCGTGCCGACGGGGTCTTCGTCCTGGGGACGCTGCCGGCTCTGGCCTCGCTGGCGCTGGTGGCTGCCGCCGCGGCTCCTTCCGTGGCGGCGGTGCTCGGCTGGGGAGATGACCACTGCGCGAGCCATGGGCACCACCTTCACCTCTGCCTTCTCCACTCCGCGGGCCTGCGACCCTCGCTCGCGGTCGCCGGTGCGCTGGCGCTCGCCGTCTTCATCTTCCGCGCCGGGGCGTTCTTCCACCGGATGGCGCGGATGAGTGCGCGCCTGTCCGCGCTGGAGTCTCTGGGCACCGCGCGCCCGGGTCCGTTCCCCATCGTCATGCTGCCGGGAGCTCCGCGGCTGTGCCATGCCGCCGGAGCCTTTCGTCGCCGCATTCTGTTGTCCGCCAGCATGGCGGCGGCCCTCCCACCACGGGAGCTGGCGGGGGCGCTGGCGCACGAGGCGGCCCATCTGCGTCGCAGGGATCCGCTGATGGGGCTGCTGCTGTCGGCCGCCGGCCTCTTCATGCCGCCGCTCCTCTCACGCACCTTTCTCACCACCTGGCAGACCGTCGCGGAGGAGGCGTGTGACGCCGCTGCGGTGCAGGCGGTGGGTGATGGCACCGTAGTGGCAAGTGCCCTGGTGAAGATGGCGGCCCTCCAACGCCGGGCATCGCGGGCAGCCGGGGTCCCTGCCTTCGGTGAAGTTGCCCTGGAGCGGCGCGTCCACCTCCTCCTCGACGGGCAGGCGCGGCGGGTCACCGCCTCGCTCGCGCTCGTGGCCACCGTGGGGACCGCGGTCGCCATGCTGCTCTTCGCGCTCCTCCATTCGCCCTTCCTCCACCATGTGGTGGAGACGGCCCTGCACCTGCTCTCATGAACCTCCTCAAGGCCATGCCACCGCGCCCTCGACGCATGCTCATGCCTACTATCCCAGGTAGTATTCTCCTGGTGTTGCTCTCCGGCGGTGCGGCAGCCCAGGAGCCCCTGGAAGTGTCGCAGTACGTGGAGCGGGTGTTGGAGGCGAGCCTGGAAGCTCGCGTCGTCCGGGCCGAGGCGGCGCTCGGGCGGGCCGAGGCGGTGGGCGTGGGGCTCTGGCCCAACCCCTCCCTGCAATGGCAGCGCGAGAAGGCGACCTCCGGACGCAGCGACGGTCAGAGCCAGGATGTGGTGCTGGCCTCCATCCCGCTCGTTCTCTCCGGGAGGTTGTCGCTGGAGGCCGAGGCCGCGCAGCGAGGAGCCGAGGCCGCCGAGGCGCGCCTGGCGAGGGCCCGGGCCGAGCTGCGGTACGAAGCCACACGGACCTTCGCCGAGGTGCTCGCTACCCAGCGGCGCCGGGCCATCCTGGAGGAGTCGCTCGCCGAACTCCGACGCCTGACGGACGCCATCGCCGTGCGCGAGCGCGCGGGGGAGGCCGCGGGCTACGATCGGCTTCGCATCGAGGTGGAAGCGGCGTCGGTCCAGGATGCACTGCGAGGCGCCCACGTGGACGAGCGGCAGGCACGAGCGAATGCGCTGCGCCTCCTCGGCCCCGAGGCGAAGGTGCTGCCGGAGCTCCAAGGCACGCTGGCTCCCGAGCAGGCCCTGCCGGACGGAGGGGCCCTGCTGGCGGAACTCGAATCGAAGCGGGCTGACGTGCGCGCCTTGTCCTTGGAGGCTCGAGGTGCGGAGTCCGCTCGCCGCGCGGCGGATCGGGGCTGGGTTCCCGAGCCCACCGTGAATGCGGGCGCCCAACTCCTCGACGTGGGCCTGCCGGGGGCGGGGGGAGGGTACGTGGTGGGCGTCTCCCTTCCTCTTCCCATCTTCAAGCGTCGCCAGGGTGAAAGGGCTCGGGCGGAAGCCCACCGGGAGCTGGCCGAGGCTCGCAAGGCCTCGCTCCTCCACACCGCGCGCTCGCGCCTCACGGTGGCGCTCGACACGGTGGTGGCCCGCCGGGAGAGGCTGGCCCGCCACGGGCAGGACGTGCTGGCTCGCACGGAGGAGCTGCGCCGCATCGCGGCCACGGCCTACCGGGGCGGAAGCGCGGAGCTCCTCGTGCTCGTGGACGCCGAGCGGGCGGCCCGAGAGGCGCAGTTGAAGTCCGTCGAGCTGGCCCTCGACGCCGTTGAATCCGAAACCGATCTCCTCCTTCTCGCGGGTGCCTACGACGGCGCCATGCCCGGGAGCCCCTCACGATGAATCGCCCGCTTCTCTTCACCCTTGCCCTCTGCTGCACGCTCGTCGCTTGCAAGGACGGGTCTCACGGCCACGGCCATGAAGGGGAATCAGGCCACGGTCACGAGCACGGTCAGGCCCACGCGGCCACTGGAGAGGAGGAGCGTCCGGACGTCTCCGTCACCGTCTACCAGGACGGGCTGGAGCTCTTCATGGAGTACCCGGCGCTGGTGGTGGGGCAGCCCTCTCCGCTGGTGGCGCACTTCACCGACGCGCGCGACCCCGACGGCTTCAAGGTGGTGACGAAGGGCAAGGTGACGGCCACCCTGCGTCATGCGGACGGGGCCGAGGAGCGCTTCGTGGCCGACAAGCTCCTGCGCGACGGCATCTTCAAGCCGGTGGTGCAGCCGACGAAACCCGGCGAGGCCACGCTCACCCTCCAGCTCGAGGGCGAGCAGGTGGCCGGGACGGTGGAGGTGGGCAAGGTGACGGTGTACCCGACCGTGGCTGCTGCCGTGGCCGCCGCGCCGCCCGAGGAGGAAGGCGGGGCCACCGTGTCCTTCCTCAAGGAGCAGCAGTGGAAGACGCAGTACGTCACGACTCCCGCTGAGACGCGAGTCCTCCAGGGCGGTGTACGCGCCAATGGTGAGCTGAAGCCGGTGGCCGGCCAGTCCGCGGAGCTGGCGGCCCCGGTAGCCGGGCGAGTCGTGCTGGGCGGGCCGGTGCCCCACCTGGGCCAGGTGGTGAGGAAGGGCGAGGTGCTCGTGCGGCTGGCGCCCACCGTAGTGGAGAGAGGCACGGACCTGGCCACGGTGGAGATGGATGCCGCGCGGGCTCGGGCCGAGCTGGGCCTCGCCGAGCGGGAAGTCAAACGCGCGGAGGAGATGTTCGCGGCGAAGGCCATCCCAGAGAAGCAGCTCGACTCCGCTCGGGTGGCGCGGGACGTGGCCGCGGCGCGGGTGTCCGCCGTCGAGCGGCAGCTCGCCCTGTACCGCAACACGCAGAGTGGCGGGGTAGGAGGGGCAGGGGGCGCGGCCTTCGAGCTGCGCTCACCGCTGGATGGCGTGGTGTCGTTCGCGGAGGTGACGCCCGGCGCGGTGGTGGAGGCGGGCACGCGGCTCGTCTCCGTCGTCAACGTCTCGCGGCTGTGGCTGGAGGCCAAGGTGTATGAGGCGGATGCGCCCAGGGTGGAGCGCTCGCCCGGCGCGGCTTTCACCGTGGCGGGCTTCGAGCGGGAGTTCACCGTGGACGAGAAGACGGGCCGGCGCGTCGCGGTGGGCTCGGTGGTGGATCGCGCCACGCGTACGGTGCCCGTCCTCTTCGAGCTGCCCAACCCCGACGGGGCCCTCAAGCCCGGCATGTTCGCCAAGGTGATGCTCTACACCGGGCAGACGGTGCAGGCGCTGGCCGTTCCGGAGTCCGCCGTGGTGGACGACAACGGCAAGCCCACCGTCTTCGTCATGGAGGGCGGCGAGTCCTTCTTCAAGCGCGTCATCAAGCCCGGTGTGCGCTCCGGCGGCTGGGTGGAGGTGCTGGAGGGGGTGGGGGAGGGCGAGCGGGTCGTCTCCCGCGGCGCCTACGAGATCAAGCTGTCCACCGCCACGGGGGCCATCCCCGAGCACGGCCACCAGCACTAGCAGCCCGGGATTTCTCGAGATGAATCGCCTCATCCGCTGGTCCATCGAAAACCGCCTGCTCGTGGTGGCGGCCTCCTTGCTGCTGCTGGTGCTGGGCGTGGACGTCGCTCGCAAGATGCCGGTGGACGTCTTTCCGGATCTCACCGCCCCCACCGTCACCATCCTCACCGAGGCCCACGGCCTGGCACCCGAGGAAGTGGAGACGCTCGTCACCTTCCCGGTCGAAACGGCCGTCAACGGTGCCACGGGCGTGCGCCGGGTGCGCTCGGCCTCCGGAGTGGGCATCTCCATCGTCTGGGTGGAGTTCGACTGGGGCACGGACATCTACACCGCGCGTCAGGTGGTCAACGAGAAGCTCCAACTCGTCGCCGCGCAGCTCCCTCCGGACGTGCCTCCGCCCACCATGGCGCCCATCTCCTCCGTCATGGGGGAGATCCTCTTCCTCTCCGTCTCCTGGGAGAAGGAGGCGCTGGCGCGGGACGAGGCGGGTCGCGAGGCACAGATGATGGAGGCGCGCGGCGTGGCCGACTGGGTGCTGCGCAAGCGCCTGCTGTCCGTGGCTGGCGTCTCCCAGGTGGTGCCCATCGGCGGCGGAGTGAAGCAGTACCAGGTGCTGCTGCGGCCCGAGGCCATGCAGGCGCTCGATGTGGGCTTCGAGCAGGTGGCGCACGCGCTGCGCACGACGAACCAGAACGCCTCTGGCGGCTTCTACGTGGAGGGTGGGCAGGAGTACCTGCTGCGAGCGGTGGGACGCGCCCGGGACGTGGGGGACATCGCCAACACCGTCGTCACCGTACGCGGCGGCGTGCCCATCACCGTGGGACAGGTGGCCGAGGTGCGGGTGGGGCCGAAAATCAAGCGAGGGGAGGGCAGCGCCAACGCGGAGCCCGCGGTCATCCTCGCCGTGATGAAGCAGCCGGACGCCAACACGCTGGAGCTGACGCGGAGGCTGGATGCGGTGCTCGATGAGACCCAGCCCACGCTCCCCAGGGGCATGGTGGTGGGCCGGAACATCTTCCGGCAGTCGGACTTCATCTCGGTGGCGGTGCGCAACGTCTCGGTGGCGCTGCGGGACGGGGCCTTCCTCGTGGCCGTCATCCTGCTCCTCTTCCTGATGAACCTGCGGGCGACGTTCATCTCGCTCACCGCCATCCCCCTGTCGCTCGTCGTCGCGGTGCTGGCGCTCGAGGCGTTCGGCGTGACGCTCAACACCATGACGATTGGTGGACTCACCATCGCCATCGGCGCGCTGGTGGACGATGCCATCATCGATGTGGAGAACGTCTTCCGGCGGCTGAGGGAGAACGCGCAACTGCCGGAGGCGCAGCGCCAGCCCGCGCTGGAGGTCATCTATCGGGCCTCGGTGGAGGTGCGCCACTCCATCGTCTTCGCGACCCTCATCATCATCCTCGTCTTCGTCCCGCTCTTCTTCCTCTCGGGAATGGAGGGGCGGATGCTGGCTCCGCTGGGGCTGGCCTACATCGTGGCCATCACCGCCTCTCTGGTGGTGGCGGTGACGCTGACGCCCGCGCTGTGCGCGTACCTGCTGCCTCGCGCCCGGACGCTCGGGGCGGAGGAGGGGCTCGTGCTGCGCTGGCTCAAGGCGCGATACCAGCCCCTCCTGCTGTGGGCGCTGGAGCGGCCCAGGGCCATCCTCGCCGGTGCCTCCCTGGCCCTGGTGGCCACGCTCGCCGTCGTCCCGTTCCTCGGGCGCTCCTTCCTGCCCGAGTTCAACGAGGGCACGCTCACCCTCAACGTCGTCACCCTGCCGGGTACCTCGCTGGAGGAGTCCGACAAGCTGGGCCGGCGGGTGGAGCAGGCGCTGCTTTCCTTCCCGGAGGTGGTGTCCACCTCGCGTCGCACCGGCCGCGCGGAGCTGGACGAGCACGCCCAGGACGTCAACGCGGCGGAGCTGGATGTGAGCCTGGATCTCTCGCGGGGCGAGCGTGGCAAGGAGCAACTCCTGGTGGAGATGCGCAAGGCCCTGGCTCAGGTGCCCGGCGCGGTCGTCACCATTGGCCAGCCGCTCAGCCACCGCATCGATCACATGCTCTCGGGCACGCGCGCCAACATCGCATTGAAGGTGTACGGCGACGACCTCGACACGCTGCGCGGGCTGGCGGAGAAGGTGAAGAAGGTGGCCGAGGGCACTCCGGGCGCGGTGGACGTGGCCATCGAGCAGCAGGTGGACATCCCGGAGGTGGAGATTCGGACGGACCGGGACGCGGTGGCCCGCTATGGCCTCACCACGGGCGAGGTGTCCGAGGCGGTGGAGCGCGCCTTCGCCGGAGAGACGGTGGGCACCGTGCTGGAGGGGCAGCGCTCCGTGGAGCTGGTGGTGCGCCTGGACGATGCCTCGCGGGCGGACCTGGATGCCATCGCCTCCACGCCCATCGACACGCCCGTGGGGCCGCGCATCCCCCTGAAGATGCTGGCCACCCTCACGCGCGAGTCGGGCCCCAACACCATCAGCCGCGAGGGGGTGCAGCGCAAGATGGTGGTGCAGGCCAACGTGGCGGGCCGCGATCTCTCCTCGGTGGTGGACGACCTGAAGGCCCGCATCGCCCGCGACGTGCGGTTCCCCGAGGGTTACTACGTCGTCTACGGCGGCCAGTTCGAGAGCGCCGAGGAGGCCACGCGGACCATCGCGCTGCTGAGCGTGGTGGTGGTGGTGGGCATCTTCCTGCTGCTGGTGGTGGCCTTCGAGTCCGTGCGCAACGCCCTGCTGACGCTCATCAACCTGCCACTGGCCCTCATTGGCGGCGTGCTGGCGGTCGCCCTCACGTCAGGTGTGGTGAGTGTCGCGTCGCTGGTGGGGTTCATCACCCTGTTCGGCATCGCCACGCGCAACGGCATCCTCATGGTGAGCCACTTCGAGCACCTGATGACGCAGGAGGGGAAGAGTCTCCCCGAGGCGGTCGTGCAGGGCTCGCTGGAGCGGCTCGCCCCCATCCTCATGACGGCGCTGTCCGCGGGGCTCGCGCTGGTGCCTCTCGTCATCGCCGGGCATGAGGCGGGTAACGAGATTCAGGCTCCCATGGGCGTGGTCATCCTCGGCGGACTGCTCTCCTCCACCTTCCTCAACATGCTGGTGGTGCCGGTGCTCTTCCGGCTGTTCGGCCGGCCGCCTCCTGCTTCCTCGGTACCGGCCGAGGGTTGAGCGGGTGGGGTTGCGCCATGGCCCCGTGCGGCGCGGCCGTCTCGCCGCTTCGCCTCAGGAAGCCCGGGGCAGCTTACGACGACGTATTCCATCCTCCGGGTCATCCGACTCGTAGTAGAGGGTTGCCCCTCCCTCGTCGTAGACGACCAGGACACGCTCGCTCTTGCACAGCAGGCCCGAGGCAGCCGAGGCTGCCTTGCGCACCAGGGTGTCGAGCCTCGCGGAACGCTTCCTGCTTCCACTACGCACTGACGCATCTGTCATGATGGGAGTTCGCTCCTGGGGGAGTCCGTCGCCTTCCCTTGGCGCATCAAAAAGACTCCTCCCGTACAGCGGGGAGACAACATGATATACCGGATGGAACCGCGGATTGACAAGCGGTTGTCACTCGGTTGACACGCACAGTCCGGAATTGGATCAAGCAGCCCCCATGAGTCGCCATCTTGCGTCGTGCCTCCTCTTCACCTTGAGTCTGTCTCCGCTCGCGCTCGCCCAGCCGGACGAGTCGCCCCGGGAGGAGACCGATGGGGCTCGCAGCACCCCCGCATGGCTGCCCCGGTCCGCTTTCCTGGGCACCTACATCAACCAGGGCACCGTCACCCCCCAGGCGCGCCTCCAGTGGCAGTTCCCCTTCTTCTCGGCCGGTTCGGACGTGCTGGCCGTCATCCTCGAGGGCGGTGGAGGGCTGGCGGTGGCCACCTCGGACACCCTCCCCGATAGGGAGCCCGGCTCCCTGGAGGCCCTGCAGCTCCACACCGCCCAGGTGGGCCTGGCCTACCGCAGCGTGCGCGCCCAGGGCTTCCAGTGGGGCTTCCACGTCGCCACCGGCCCGGCCTGGTTCGCCGCGCGCTTCCAGGGCGCCGACAAGGAAGAGGAGTCCTACTTCATTGGCCTGCTGGATGGGCGGGCTCAGCTCGGCTACCGCCTCGGCCCTGTCGATCTGGGGGTGAGTGTGGGATATGGTGCGCCCTATAATACCCGGCGCACGAGTCTGGCCCGCTCCTTCATAGGTGGCTTGAAGGTGGGGCTGTTCGCCGAGTGGCGCTAGGCCCCTGGACCGCTGCCCCCCAGGTAGGGTGAAGTGAGCCCCGAATGGTCGAACTCCTCAGTTTCCACATCAGCCGCTTCCAGCGCGAGCGGGGTGAGTACGAGGGCACGCTGCCGCCGGCGCTGCTCGTCTTCTCTCCCTCGCCGTCCGCGCTGCTGGCTCCCTTGTCGGAAGAGGAGGAGGAGCACTACTTCCGCACACGCAGCAACGTGGGTACGCCCATGCTGGGAGTGGGCGAGCCCATCGTCTTTCCCGTCATCAAGAACCAGGAGAACGCCTTCGGCCGCGGCATCACCGTCGGGCGCACCGGCAACAACGACGTGGTGCTGGACGACGGCACCGTCTCGCGCTTTCACGCCTGGTTCCAGCGCGAGGAGGACGGTCGGCACCTGCTCACCGATGCGGGCTCGAAGAATGGTTCCTACCTGGCCGGGGTCCGGCTGGTGCCCAAGCGCCCGGTGCCTGTGATGGACGGGACCCGCCTGCGCTTCGGCCAGGTGGAGGTGGTCTTCTTCCTGGCGGAGGGCTTCGT
>QKJM01000815.1 GCA_003249315.1 Archangium sp. | reverse complement strand
CGCGCGAAGGAACCGGAGGAGCGCTACTCGGAGGCGGTGCAGCGCCAACTGGCGCTGGAGGACTGGCTCGTCTCCCAACGGCTGCCCTCGTCCACGGCTCACGTGGCGGCCTTCATGCAGGAGCTGTACGCCGCGCGGCTCGCCGAGGAGGGCCGGCTGGGGGAGCTGCTGCTCGAGGAGGCCGAAGTCTCCTCGCCTCCCTCCTCCAGGAGCGTGGAGACGCATGTGGCCCGGCAGAAGCCTTCCGCGAGCGACAGCGCGCCGGACGAGGCTTTCGAGGAGACGGCTCGGGTGGCACCGGCACGTCTCTCGAGGCGGACGTCCGCCCGTCTCGCGGCTGGCGCGCAGAGAGGCACCTCGGAGCGCAGGTCACCGGAGTTCCGGCGCACTCTGGAGCCTCGTCCCAGCTCCTCGCGCCGGACGGTGCGGCCGAGGCGGGCGAAGCAGGTCCTTCGCGCGTCTCCTCCTCAGCGTCGCTCCTACCGGCTCCTCATGGGCCTGAGTTCGGCCGGACTCCTGGTGGGGCTGGCCCTGGGCGGCTGGTGGATGCTTTCGCGTTCCGGCCAGCCCGAGGCGGTGGAGCAGCCGGTGGCGGTGGTGTCCTCCGCACAGGAGGTGGGGGGGCAGGGCGAGGCTTCGGCGCCGCCGCCCGCGGAGGTGAAGCCTCCTCCCCAACCTGCCCGCATCCCGCTCACCCTGCTGACGGAGCCCGCGAACGCCCGGGTGGAGGTGAATGGCAGGTCCCTCGGCCAGTCGCCGGTGGAGACCTCGGCCCTCGTGGGCGAGGAGCTGGAGGTGAAGGTGGAGGCCTCGCGTTACAGCACGCTCTCCCGCAAGGTGCTCGTGGGCGAGGGACCGAAGCAGGTGGAGCGTCTGGTGCTCGAGCCGATTCCCGGTGCCCACCGCCGGGAGGAGAGCAAGCCGGAGCCGTCTCGTACCGAGGTGCGCACGGCCCTGGTCCGCTTCGTCGTGAAGCCCACCTCGGTGTGGGCCGACGTCCACTGCAACGGGGAGTACGTGGGGCAGACTCCCTTCCAGGACAAGCGGATGCCCGTCGGCTCCTACGAGTGCCGGTTCTCCAACCCGGACCGGGGCACCCGTTCCCGCAGGGTCGACGTCAAGCCCAACTCCTCAACCAAGGTGGTCGTCGACTTCGACTCCTAGACCGCCCTCGCATGGACTCCTCGCTGTGACACTCGAAGCTGGTACGCCCATCGGCAAGTACGTCGTCAAGCACAAGCTCGCCGAGGGCGGCATGGCCGAAATCTACCTGGCCACCGCCACGGGCCCGGAGGGGTTCGAGAAGGAGGTCGTCATCAAGCGGGTGCGCTCGTTCCTGGCGGACGACGAGGGCTTCGTGGGGATGTTCATCGCGGAGGCGCGGCTGGCCTCGCGGCTCAACCACGCCAACGTGGTGCAGATCTTCGACTTCGACAAGCACGAGGACTCGTACTACCTGGCCATGGAGTACGTGCGCGGGTGCTCGCTGTGGGAGCTGCGCAAGCGCTGTCGGGAGAAGGGTGTCTCCATGCCGCCGGTGCTGGTGGCGCACATCGGCGCGCAGGTCGCGGCCGGGCTGCACTACGCGCACCGCCTCAAGGGCGCGGACGGTGCGCCGCTCCATCTGGTTCACCGGGACGTCACCCCGCACAACGTGCTGCTGTCCTTCGACGGCGCGGTGAAGCTCACCGACTTCGGCATCGCCAAGGCGGGTAACAAGCTGACCCAGCCGGGCATGCTCAAGGGCAAGTTCGCGTACATGTCCCCGGAGCAGTCGCGCGGTGAGGAGCTGGATGCGCGCACGGACACCTTCGCGCTCGGCGTGGTGCTCTGGGAGATGCTCACCGGCGGCCGGTTGTTCGACGGGGACTCGGAGCTCGCCGTACTGCGGGCGGTGCAGGAGAGCGTGATCGCTCCCCCCGCCCGTCTCAACCCGGACGTGCCGGCGGAGCTGGACGAGGTGGTGTCCATGGCGCTCGCGAGGAACCCGGAGGAGCGCTTCCAGACGGCCGGGGAGATGGAGCGCGCGCTCGCCCAGTGCGTGCTGCGCCAGGCCCGCAGCGTGGACGACACGGATGTGGGCGCCTTCCTGCGGCACGTCTACGGCGTGCCCTACACGCAGGTGCTGCCGGCCGTGGCGGAGCGCTCGACGCGCAGCCGCTCCGGCTCGCACCCCGCTCGGACGGGAGAGTCCCCCTCAGGGGCGGACGTCGGCTCCGACAAGCCGGTGGTGGCCTCACCCCTCGAGGCGACCGCCGTACAGCCGGGCACCACTTCTTCCTCTGGGAGCGACGCCTCTTCGCGGGCTCCTTCGCCCGAGGAGTCCCTGGTGTCCGCTTCCACCCAGGTGCTGCCCTCTCGTTCCACCCTTCCTCTTCCCGCGCCCCCTTCCGCCCCGGACGCGCGTCCGACTTCCGCAGCCAGCCCGGCGGGGGAGGAGAGCGCCCCACGGCCCGCTGTACCCGTGCGCGAGGCCCAGGTGGTGCCCACAGTCACCTCCTCGCGGGAAGCCGCGGGGACGAAGCGCCTCGGTCCGGGTGCCCTGGCAGGGGTGGCCGTGGCCGTCCTGCTTGCCCTCGGAGGTGTGGCCTTCCTGGTGAGGCCCGCGGAGGCGCCGGCTCCCTCCACCACCGCGCAGGTGCTCCCGGCACCGGGGGCTGGGGATACATCTGCTCCGCGCACCGACACAGGAGCACAGGTGTCGCCAGAGCCCGCCGCCGTGGAGGCGCCCATGGAAGCGCCCGCGGAGGGGGTCGTGGCGGCGATGGCGCCGGCCTCGGAGCCCGAGTCTCCGGAGAGTTCCGCTGGGAGCTCCGATGCGGGCACGGCGGTCGAGGCGCCTCCGGTCGAGGCCGCCCGTGAGGAGCGCCCGCGCGCCGTCAAGGCCAAGGGGAAGCTCGTGGTCTTCGCCACCCCCTACGCCACCGTCTTCCTGAATGGACGGAAGCTGGGGGAGGTGCAGGGGCGCGCCAGCTATTCGCTGCCCGCGGGCAGCTACCGCCTCACCTTCAAGCACCCCTCCCTCCCAGAGGGGGAGAGCCGTGACGTCACCCTCCCGCCCGATGGCACGGTGACGCAGCGCTTCCAGGTGCGCAGGCGCTAGGCACACCTCTGCTTCTTCTCCACTGAAGCGTCTCGCCGGCTGTCCGGCGCCCGCTGCTACAGGGCGTTACAGCCGTCCTTGACAGGTTCGGAGCGCATCTGGCATTCAATGCCGGATATTCAGTAGTCTCTATTCAATGGAAGGGATGCAGCTGCTGGAACCAGAGGAGCTCGAGCGCATCGAACGGGACTTCGCAGGTGGGTTGCCCGCGAGGCAGATCCTCGAGATCTTCCGGCCGAGAGGTGTTCAGCTCTCGGAGGCGACGTTCCGCAAGTACGTGCAGGTGGGGCTGCTACCACGCAGCCGCCGCGTGGGGCGCAAGGGCAAGCACCAGGGAAGCCGGGGGCTGTACCCGGTGGAAGCGGTGCGGCGGATCAACGCCATCAAGAAGATGATGGCGGAAGGTCACACCTTGGAGGACATCAAGCGCTCCTTCCTCTTCCACAGGAACCACATCGACCAGCTCCAGAGGGATCTGGCCGAGGTATTCGACGGTTTCGAGGAGAAGCTGGGGGAGCGTGCGTTCGGGGGGGATTACAGGCGCACATTGGAGGAGGAGCTGGCCACCCTGCGGCATCGGGCGCGGGAGCTGGTCCGGGATGTGACCCGGCTGGGCAGCGCGGTGTCCGCGCGCCGAGACGAAAAGCTCCGTTCGCAATAGGATGGCGGCCCGGGGACCGGGTAGAGTGGAATCATCTTGGAGGGGACATGTCTGAAGTGAAGCAGCAGCGGCCGGAGGCGGGTGCATCCGAGGATGGTGGGGCGGAGCGCCGTCGCTCGAAGACGATGTCGCGGAAGGAGATGGCGAGGGATCTGCGGCGCCGCAGGCTGACGGGCCAGTTGGATCCGGAGGAGACCGAGCTCATCAAGGCCGTGGAGACCCAGCGGCCGAAGACGCGGGCGGACTGCGTGAATGGCGCCCGGCCCTGTCTCTTCGTCTCCTGCAAGCACAATCTATACCTGGATGTGAACCCGGAGACGGGCTCCATCAAGCTCAACTTCCCGGACAAGGAGATCTGGGAGCTGGAGCACACCTGCGCCCTGGACGTGGCGGAGAAGGGTGGCATCACCCTGGAGGAGGTGGGGGCCATCATGAACCTGACGCGCGAGCGCATCCGTCAGGTGGAGACTCGGGGCTTGTTGAAGCTGCGCGAGGCCACCGAGGCCGAGCCTCCCGTCTCCGCGCGCAAGCCCTGAGGGGCCGGGCGCCGAAGCCGGGGGCCGTGCCGCGTTGACACCCAGGGGGGTGGTTGCTACACGGACCGCCTCTTCTCCTACAGATAGAGGCGCGCTACCCGTGCTGGCTCTCCTGAGCGTTTCCGACAAACGCGGTCTGGTCCCCTTCGCCCAGGGGCTCGTCCGGCTTGGCTTCGAGCTGCTCTCCACTGGAGGCACGCTCGCGGCGTTGCAGGCGGCGGGTGTCCCCGCGAAGAAGGTCTCCGAGCACACCCAGAGCCCTGAAATCCTCGGAGGGCGGGTGAAGACGCTCCACCCCCGCATCCATGGTGGCATCCTCGGCCGCCCGGATCTGGAGAGCGACCGGGCGGAGATGGAGGCCCATGGCATCGCCCCCATCTCCCTGGTGGCCGTCAACCTCTACCCCTTCCGGCAGACAGTGGCCTCCGGGGCGCCCGAGGCCGACGTCATCGAGCAGATCGACATCGGTGGGCCGGCCATGGTGCGGGCGGCGGCGAAGAACTTCCGCCACGTGACGGTGGTGGTGGATCCGGACGACTACGAAGGGGTCCTGGCCGAGCTGGAGAAGTCCCAGGCGGTGGGGGAGGAGACGCGTCGGAAGCTGATGCGCAAGGCCTTCGCGCACACCGCGGCCTATGACGCCTCCATCGCGGGCTGGCTGGGCGGAGAGGCCGGGGAGCCGTTCCCCAACGAGCTGTCCCTCACCTTCAAGAAGGTGCAGAACCTGCGCTACGGGGAGAACCCGCACCAGCGCGGCGCCTTCTACCGGGAGCATGCCGCGCCGGCGGAGCCCACCGTGGCCTTCTCCCGCGTCCTCCAGGGCAAGGAGCTGTCCTACAACAACATCCTGGACCTGGAGGCGGCGCTGGGCCTGGTGCTGGAGTTCCCCGAGGAGCCCTGCGCGGTCGTCATCAAGCACAACACCCCTTGTGGGGTGGCGGTGGAGGACTCGTTGACGGCGGCCTACCGCGCGGCGCGCGCGGTGGACGAGGTGTCCGCCTTCGGTGGCATCGTCGCCCTCAACCGCGAGGTGGACAAGAGCTGCGCCGAGGCGCTGGCGGAGACGTTCCTGGAGGCGGTCATCGCCCCGTCCTACTCGGCCGAGGCGCTGCAGGTGCTGGCGGCGAAGAAGAACCTGCGCCTGCTGGAGGCTGGTGCCGGGATGGCCTCTCCCCAGGCGCGCCCGCGGGTGCAGATGGAGGCCCGTAGCGTGTCCGGCGGTCTGCTGTTGCAGGACAAGGATGCGGTCGAGCCACCGCTCGAGTGGAAGGTGGTGACGAAGCGCGCCCCCTCGCCCGAGGAGGAGCGGGCCCTGCGCTTCGCCTGGCGCATCTGCAAGCACGTGAAGAGCAACGCCATCGTCTTCTCCAATGGGAGCCGGCTCCTGGCGGCCGGGGGCGGGCAGACCAGCCGGGTGGACTCGGTGAAGATCGCCTCCGCCCGGGGCGGGAAGGCGCTCGAGGGGAGCGCCGTGGCCTCGGATGCCTTCTTCCCGTTCCGGGACGGGCTGGACGAGGCGGCCCGGACAGGGGCCACCTGCGTGGTGCAGCCTGGCGGCTCGGTCCGCGACGCGGAGGTCATCGCGGCGGCCGACGAACATGGGATGGCCATGGTGTTCACGGGAGTGCGACACTTCCGGCACTGAGCCATGCGGATCGTCTGCCAGAAATGTGCGGCTGCCTACGCCATCGATGACCGGGTCATCACGCCCAAGGGTGTGCGTGCGCAGTGCCCGCGCTGTCGTCACTTGCAACTGGTGAAGCGGGAAGAGACTCCCGCCCAGCCGGCCCCGCCGAGTACGCCCGTGGTCCCCGCGGTGCCTTCGGCCCCCTCTCCGAGTGCTTCCGGCTCCCTGTCGGATCAGCTCTTCGCGGACCTCGAGCCACTGCCGGCGCCCGCCCCCTCGCCGGTGGACTCGCTGTTCGGAGAGCTCTCCGCGCCCACGCCGGCCTCCCCTGAGCTCGCGCCTCCCGAGGCAGCCCCGGCCTACCCGGCGCCGTCGAGCGATGCGCTCTTCGAACTCGCCGAGCCGGAGCCGCCCAGGCCTGCGCTGTCGAGCGATGCGCTCTTCGACTTCGCCGAGCCGGCACCGGCTGCTCCAGCTCAGTCGGAGGCGCCGAGCGATGCGCTCTTCGACTTCGCCGAGCCGGCACCGGCTGCTCCAGCCCAGCCGGCGGCGCCGAGTGACGCGCTCTTCGACTTCGCCGATCCGGCGCCTGCCCAGCCGGCCGCTCCCATGCAGCCGGCCGCTCCGGCCCAGCCGGAACCGGCGAGCGATGCGCTCTTCGATTTCTTCGGGTCGTCGCCCGCGGAATCCGCGTCGGCTCCGGCTCCCATGCCCGCCGGGACGCCGACGCTGGCTCCGTCCGAGCCCGCGGCGCCAGTGGCCTGTCGGGAGTGTGGCAAGTCGATCGCGGATCCGTTCGAGCAGGCCATGGGGGTTTGTGAGAGCTGCAGCCAGCGTGAGAAGCAGGCGGCCGCTCCCAAGACGGTGGAGGCGTTCGATCTGCCGCCGATGAGCGCTCCGTCGCCGTCGCCCGAGCCCCGCAGCGGTGGACGTTCCGCTGCCGCGCCCGCCGTAACGGCCGAGCCTCGCAGCGGCGTCCGTCCTTCGGCGCCACGTCCGCTGGCGATGACCGGCGTGGCGGTGAGTGCCTCTGGCGGTGGTGGTGGTCGTGGTGCGTTGGTGGCGGTGCTGGTGCTGGTTCTCCTGCTGGGGGGCGGCGGGGCCGCGTACGTCTTCGTCCCCTCGGTGAAGGCACTGGTGGCGCAGCACCTCGGCGTAGGTGGGGCGTCTGATTCTTCCGGCTCGTCCGGGGCGCAGACGATGCCCGCGGCGCTGGAGGCCGTGCTGCCCCGCTGGCAGCTCATGTTCGTGGACCTCGGGGGCGGAGACAGCGCGCAGCTCCTCTCCGAGGGCCAGGCACTGCTCGCGAAGGATCAGCGGCTCGCTTACGTGCAGGCCGCCGAGTCCTTCCAACGGGCCCTGCTGTTGGACCCGAGCAGCGACGCGGCCATCGGTGGCTACGTCCAGGCGCTCGCGCTAGGGCTCGGTGCGCGCATGGAGGATGCGTCCTTCGAGGAGGCGCGGGCCCTCATCGAGGTGGCCGAGAGCCGGGCCGGTCGCAAGCCGGAGCTGCTGGTGTCCCATGCCAACCTCCTGCTGGTCCGTTCCGGCAGGCCGGAGCATCTGGAGCAGGCGCGCAAGCTGGCGGAGGAGGTTCTGGCCTCGGAGGAGATCGGCCCGCACAAGGCCGAGGCACACCTGGTGCTGGGTCGCATCTTCCTGGGCTCGTCCCGGGAGCTGGCCAACCAGCACTTCGAGGCGGCCCAGGCGCTCGCGCCGGAGCTGCAGCGCGTTCTCCACTACCGTGCGCTCGCCGACGAGGCGGCCGGGGACTACTCGCGCGCGCTCGAGGCGCTGGAGAAGCGGCTCGAGCTGGATCCCGAGCACTGGGATAGCTTGTCCACCCTGGCCCGCATTCTCCTGGAGGTGGGAGAGGTGGATCGGGCGCGGGCGCTCTACCAGGCGCGTCTGAAGAAGCTGCCGGGGGATTTCCAGGCGCTCCTCTCGCTGGCGGTGCTGCGCTACCAGGTGGACGGCAGCGTGTCCGGTGGCGCGAGCGCCCTGCGCTCCCTGCTGCGCAACCGTGAGAAGTATGAGGAGCGTGACGTGGCGGAGGCGCTGCTGCACGTGTCGACCGTGGAGCGCCTGTCTGGCGACGAGGCCGGGGCGACGAAGGCGGCTCGTGAGGCGATGGAGCTGGTGAAGGAACTGCCGGCGGCGCACCTGCAGCTCTTCATGGTGGCGCTCTCGCGCAAGGACGCCGCGGCGGCGGCCGGGCACCTGGCCAGTCTTCGCGGCAAGCTCGATGATGCCGCGCTGGAGATGGTGCTGGAGGGCCGGTTGCGGATGCTCGAGCAGAAGCCCGTCGAGGCCCTGGAGCGTTTCCAGGAGGCCGTGCGGCTCGACTCGCGTCGCGTGGATGCGATGTTGCTCTCTGGAGTGGCCGCCGCCCAGGCCGGGCGCCGCGACGAGGCCTTCCGGGTGCTGGCCCAGGCCCTCCAGGCGGATCCGACGCGACTGGAGCCGCGTCCGGTCGTCACCTCCGCGTATCTACGTCCCGGAGAGCTGCTCAAGGGGACCGAGGACTCCATCCTGAAGCTCTCCGGGGGCCGGGAGGACGTGCTGCCCGTGCTCTACGAGGGCCTGCTGCAGTTCCACGGGGGCAACGCCTCCGCGGCGGAGCGGCTCTTCAAGCGGGTGGGAGAGGTGGACTCCAACAATGCCCCCGCGCTCGCCTACCGGGCGTTGCTCGCGCTCGAGCGCAGGAGCGTGTCCTCGGCGAAGCCCCTGGCCGCCCGGGCCGTGGCGGTGGGGCGGCAGGTGGCCATCGCCCATTTCGTCCAGGGGCTCGTGCTGGCGGGGTCCCGGCAGGTGGAGCCGGCCAAGCGCGCCCTGCGTGAGGCGCTGGCGCTCTCCCCGACGCTGGCCGCGGCCGAGGTGAAGCTGGCCGAGCTGGAGGCCGCCTCCAATCGCGACTCGGCGCGCGCGCGGCTGCTCAAGGTCGTGGGGATCGATCCTTCGTACCTGGCGGCCAAGCGGCTCCTCTTCACGCTCGACAGGCGAGGCTGATGTGAAGGTCCTTCTTCTCGGCTCCGGCGCGCGAGAGCACGCGCTGGCGTGGAAGCTGTCCCAGAGTCCGCGGCTGACGAAGCTGTTGGTGGGGCCGGGCAACCCGGGCACCGCCCGCGTGGGCACGAACGTCCCGCTGAAGGCGGATTCGCCCGAGGACGTGGTGGCGCTCGCCCGGCGGGAGGGGGTGGACCTGGTGGTGGTGGGTCCGGAGGCGCCGCTGGTGGCGGGCGTGGCGGATGCGCTCGCGGCGGAGGGTATTGCCTGCTTCGGTCCGGTGGCGGCCGCGGCGCGCCTCGAGGGCTCCAAGGCCTTCGCCAAGGAGATCATGGCCGAGGCGGGAGTGCCCACCGCCGGCTTCCAGGTGTTCACCGACCTGGCCGAGGCCGAGGCCCATGCCGTGAGGCAGGGGCGCATCGTGGTGAAAGCGGACGGGTTGGCGGCGGGCAAGGGCGTCATCGTGGCTCAGGACGCGGAGGCGGCTCGTGAGGCGGTGCGCGCGGTGGGCGCCATGGGCGCCGCGGGCCAGCGGCTGGTGCTGGAGGAACTGCTCGAGGGTGAGGAGGTCTCCGTCATCGCCCTGTGTGACGGCGAGCGCTATGTGCTGTTGCCTCCGTCTCAGGACCACAAGCGGGTAGGGGAGGGGGACACCGGGCCCAACACCGGAGGA
>QKJM01000586.1 GCA_003249315.1 Archangium sp. | reverse complement strand
GAGGCGCGGCCGGAGCTGGACGTCGCACGCAGCTCACCCTCCCCCCGGCCGTGCGGAGCTGGAGGCCCCCGCGCTGATGCCCGCCGCGAAGCGTGAGGGAGCGGCCCGCGTTCACCGCCTCCAGGGCCCGGGACAGCGAGGCACCATCCACCTCCGCCCCTGCCTCCGCCAGCAAGCGGGCGAGCACCCGGCGGCGCAGCGCCGGCTCCAGGGCACGCACCCCCACCGCGTCCAGGCTCCCATCCGGCCCGACCAGACGGCTCCAGGCCGCGTCCGCCAGTCCTCCCAGCAGGGCCTCATCCTCCGCGGCCAGCCGGGCGAAGTGGGCCAGGCGCCGTGTCACGGGAAAGCCCGCCGCCCTCTCCAGGACCGGCAGCACCTCCTGGCGGATGCGGACGCGGAAGAAGGCCGGATCCACGTTCATCGGATCCGAAACGAAGAGAACACCCTCCTCGGCCAGGAAGGCCTCCACCTCCTCGCGCGTCACGTCCAGGAGGGGGCGGACGAGGAAGGGCCTCGCCCGGTGGATGCCGGCGGCGCCCCGCAGAGCGGTGCCACGCACCAGCCTCATGAGGAGGGTCTCCGCCTGGTCCGAGGCGGTATGCGCGGTGGCCACCACCTGGAGTCCCCGCTCGCGTCTCAGGGCCTCGAGCGCCGCGTAGCGGGCCTCCCGCGCCCGGGCCTCCAGTCCCGGCCCTGGCGCGAGCCGCAGATTTCGCACGTGGCAGGGCATCCCCCAGCGAGCCGCCAGCCGGGCGACCGCCTCCACCTCCTCCCGGGCCTCCGGCCGCAGGCCGTGGTCCAACGTGGCCACCTCCGCCCTCAACCCCAGGCGCTCGCGCAGCCGGGCCGTCCCCACCAGCAGCGCGCATGAGTCCGCTCCCCCGGAAACGGCCAGCAGGACCGAGCCTCCGGTCAGGCCCGCCTGGTGGTAGGCCTGCTCCAGACTCGTCGACAACAGGACGCTCATGGCACCAGTGGAGGGCATTGAACAGGAGAAGGAATCAGTATGCGGCGTCTCCAGTTACAACGGGTGCGGTCAGTTGATGACGTGGAGATCGATTCTTATGATCTCATGCAGGTCGCGATGGACGGGAAAAAGGCGGGGGAATGGAAGGCGCGGCCGAGTCGTTGTGACGAGTGGATTTCGACGGAGTTGGGCCTAGGGGTCCCCCCCCTCCCCCTCTGGGCCCACGGGGCCGCCGGGACACGTCCTGGCGGTCCTTCTCTCCGGAGCGCCCCGGGTTTCGAAAGAAACCCGGGGCGTTCCCTTTTGCGGGCATTTTCCGCAACCACGGCATGCGGGATCGGCCAGGATGCGGGAGTCGTCCTAAACCGTTGACCCGTCGGGGCGTCTGTCGGATAACGTCCCCGGTGTGTTCAGGTCGTCACCTCGTATCCGCTGCGGAGACCCAGGTATGGCAGGCACCGACAAGCGCAAGCAGTCCCTCTACTTCCCCGAGGAGATGCTCAAGGAGATCCAGGAGGAGGCAAACCGCCAGGATCGTTCTCTCTCCTGGGTGGTGCAGCAGGCCTGGAAGATCGCTCGTGAGCGTATCAAGTCGTTCCCCGCGGTGAACGACGTCACGGGCGACGAACGGCAGGACCCCCGTGAGGAGGGGAGGTCCTAGCTGCCATGGCCGCCACCGATCATCGAAAACAGAGCCTCTACTTTCCGGAGGACATGCTGGAGGAAATCCAGCGCGAGGCGATGCGGCAGGATCGCTCGCTCTCATGGATCGTCCAGCAGGCGTGGAAGGTGGCCCGCGCCGACCTCCGGAAGATGCCCTCTCCCAACGACGTGTTCGGCCCGCCGCCCACCAGGACGGCGGAGCCCGGGCCCGATTCGGGCGAAAGCGGCTCCCAATCCTGACGGCACCCGGCGCCGCTAGGGCCCCACGGCCCTGGCGGGCTGGGCGCAGTTGTCGAAGACGATGCGGTCAGCCTCGCGGAGCGCCTTCGCTTCGCTGGGGTAGATGGACCGCATGTAGGCCTCGGTGAGGTTGGCGTCCGTCGCCATCCCCTCCAGGGTGCGCGCCTGCACCGGGTTGCGCGAGGGGTCCGTCCCCGTGTCCCTGAGGATGGCGGCATAGCCATCTCCTCCCTGGAGGATGAAGCTGGACATGGCCACCCGGTAGCGGATGGAGGGATCCGTCCGCGGGGGCAGCGGCACGGCCACGGGTTCGCCGCTGCGCCGGTCCGTGAGCGTCAGCTCCACCACTCGCTGTCCCCTGGGTCGCTCGCAGTCCACGCGCACCCGGGTGCCCTCGGACACGTGGAGGAGCGCCCCCGCCGGCGAGAGGATCGACTCCCCCGCCGAAAAGAGTTCCTCCGCCGAGTGCTCCAGCATGGCCACGAGCTGCTGCTCGGTGATGTCCACCGTCACCACGGAGTTCTCGAAGAGGAGGATCTCATGCAGCAACCCGTTCTTGAGGGGCCCCTTGGGCAGGACGGAGCGGGTGACGCAGAGGCCCTCTGCGCGGAGGGCACCGCCGTTGACGAACCCCAGCACGGCCGGGTTGTCG
>QKJM01000585.1 GCA_003249315.1 Archangium sp. | reverse complement strand
AGGTAACATGGTTGTTGATATAGGTGGTGGTACTACAGAAATTGCAGTTATCTCATTAGGCGGTATTGTTACTAACAAATCCATTCGTATTGCCGGTGATGATTTAACAGCAGATATGAGAGGCCAGCAGCTTGTCGGCCCGGGCGATCTCCTCGTCGATGGTGCGCTTGAAGGCGTCGAAGGGCTGGGCACCCACGAACTCACGACCATTGATGAAGAAGGTGGGGGTGCCGTTGGCGCCCACCGCGGAGCCGGCCGAGGCATCGGCCTCCACCTTCGCGCGGAACTTGCCGCTGTCGAGCGCGGCCTTGAAGCGGCCCACGTCCAGGCCGAGCTCCTGGGCGTACTTCTCCAGGGAGGCGCGATCCAGGGCCTTCTGGTTGGCGAAGAGCTTGTCGTGGTACTCCCAGAACTTGCCCTGCTCGTGGGCGGCCATGGAGGCCTCGGCGGCCAGCTTGGCGTTGGGGTGGAAGGGCAGCGGCTGGTGGCGGAAGACGACGCGCACGTCGTTGCCGTACGTCTCCTTGACCTGCTTGAGCGTCGGGGTGACGCGGCTGCAGAAGGGGCACTCGAAGTCGGACCACTCGACGATGGTCACCTTGGCCGTCTTGGAGCCGAAGGAGGGGGCATCGGCGGGGAACTCCACCTTGCGGTAGGGGGACTTCGCCTGCTCCTGCGCCGCCGGCTGGTTGCGGGCGGGGGCGCGCTCCACACCCTTCTCCAGGATGGCGGCGTACACCTTGCTCGGGCTCACGCCGCTCTTCACGAGGGACTCGGCCTTGGAGAGCTCCTCGTCGATGAGGGACTTGAAGTTGCCGATGGGCTGGGCGCCGGAGAGGAAGCGGCCGTTGATGAAGAAGGCCGGGGTGCCGCTGGCGCCGAGCTTGGTGGCCAGGGCCTGATCATTGTCGATGATGGCGCCCAGCTTGGGGTTGGCCATGTCCGCCTTCCAGCGGCCGAGATCCAGGCCGAGCTCGCGGGCGTACTTCTCCAGGTCCGCGTCCTCGAGCGCCTTGGCGTTGGCGAAGAGCGTCTCGTGGTACTCCCAGTACTTGCCCTGCTGTCCGGCGGCCAGCGCGGCCAGCGCGGCGGGACGGGCGCGCGGGTGGAAGGAGAGCGGGTTCTGCTTCATCACCACGCGCAGCTTGCTGCCGTAGTCCTTCTCCAACTGGGAGACCGTGTTGTTGGCCCGGGAGCAGAAGGGGCACTGGTAGTCGGAGAACTCGACGAGGGTGACGAGCGCATCCGCGTTGCCCTTCACGGGCGCGCCGTCCACGGGAACCCGGAAGACGGTGGGATCCACCTGCCGTGCATTGCTGGGCTGGGGGGCGGCGTTGGCCGCTGCCGTGGGAGTGCTGCCTGCATTCTTCGAGGGGCCGGTGACGGCTCGGCCGCCTACGAACCCCAGCACCAGGCCCACCAGCAGGGCCACGATCACATTGGGCTTCATGAGTGTGTTCTGCTCCTTACGTCACATCACGTCGTCAGGTCCTACTGCGGTCCCGGCGCTCTCTCTGAAAAACTGGAAGCGCGGGTAGATAACAGAGCCCGTTTCGGGCGCGCAAGATAGCGCGGGGATGCCTGCCCGGTGACGGACAGTGACCCGGGGCCCCGGAAACACGGTGGTCTTCCAGAAAAATTCTCCCGAGAGCGGACACGAGCCATGCCTAGACTGGATCCCATGCAGCCGGACGTGCGCGTGGATGCCTCGGGGACGTACTGCCCGGTTCCCATTCTGGAGATCGCCAAGGCGGTGCGCTCGCTGGGACCGGGGGCGCTGGTGGAGCTGTGGGCGACGGATCCGGGAGTGGAGAGCGATCTGCCCGCCTGGTGCGAGTCCACCGGGCACACCCTGATCAGCCTGGAGCGGCGAGGGACGCTCTATGTGGCCTGGGTGCGCAAGGCGGATGGGGGTGCATGAGAGGAGGCGAGCCGTCATCGCCCCCGTAGTGCGCCGAACCGCCCCGGAGTTTCAGGCGGATTTTCACAAGAGCTGGAGCACCCGCTCCTCGAGCCGGCGGCCCCGGGTGACGCCGAGGATGAGCACCCCGGTTCGTAGCAGGTGGCCCACCACCTGACTGATGATCTCCTCGGGCTTGAAGCGCTGGCCGTCGTAGCGCACGTGCAGCACCGTCTCGCCCTCCAGCCGCGCGGAGACGATGCCCTCCATGGACTCCAGCTCCGGGATGATCACCGAGCCGCTGGCGAGCTGCACGCGGAACTCGGCGCCCTGGCTGGTGAGCTCGGTCATGGTGCCGCTCTGCACGAGCCGGCCCCGATCGAGGATGGCCGCCGCGTCGCACAGCTCCTCCAGCTCCTGGAGGTTGTGGCTGGAGACCACCACCGTCTGCCGGCCCTTCATGTCGCGGATGACCTGGCGCACCTGCGCGGCGATGCGGGGATCCAACCCCGCGGTGGGCTCGTCCAGCAGCACCAGCGGCGGCTGCCCCATCAGCGCCTGGGCCATGGCCGCGCGCTTGGCCATTCCGTGCGAGAGCGCATGCGTCTGCACGCTCCACGCCTCG
>QKJM01000894.1 GCA_003249315.1 Archangium sp. | reverse complement strand
AGACGACTCGTACCAGCCCCCGGGGGACTCGAGAGGCTCCCCCGCAGCAGGTTCAGCGAGCCCCAGGCCTTCTCAGTCGCTCCAGCTCAGCCTGGAGTTCCGCCAGGCGCCGCTCCGCCTCCTGCCTCCGCCGAGCCTCCTCCTCGCGCAGCTGCGCCTCCTCCTCCACGCGTCGCTCGGCCTCTTCCCTCCGACGCACCTCCTCCTCGCGCAGCCGCGCCTCCTCCTCGCGCAGCCGCTGCACCCGCTCCAGCAGTTCGTGGGACTCCAGCAGCAGCGCGTTTCCCGCCCACAACCTCAGCTTCCCCCCCACCATCTCGAACTCCAGCCCCAGCACCTCCGAGCGGTACCGGCCCTCCTCCTCGGCAATCCTCTCGTACTTCCTCGCCTCGGGGCTCGGCAGCCGGTACGCCTCCAGCCTCTCCTTCGCTCTGTCGTAGATGAAGTACTCGGGAATACCGAGCCGCGCGTAGCGCTCCAAGTTGTACTCGGCGTCCTTCTTCCGGTCCCCTCCCACGTGGACCTCCATCACCCACTCCAGCCCCTTCCCCTCCTGGCTCACCACCCACTTGTTGCGCGGGTGCGTCTCCACGTCCCTCACCGCCAGCAGGTCCGGCGCGAAGCGTCGCTCTCCCGGGTAGTACACCGGCAGCTCCGTCCCCAGATACACCTGCCTCCTCTGCCTCGAGAAGAAGCCACGGAGCACGTCCAGCGTCTCCATCTTCCCCTGCGAATGCAGGTCCCCCTCTGGCATCGCCATCTCGTCCCACGTCACCTCTCCTGGAAGTGACTCCGCCACCCGCGCCTGCTCCTCCACACTCATCCTCTCCCACTCTTCCTGCGTGGGTGCCTGGGGGAAGCCTCCTCCACGCTGCTGTGCGCGCTGTGCCATGTCCTCAAGCCTGGGGTGGGCCGCCACGCGCGTCAATCGCCCCCTCAGCGCCCACTCAGCAAGTGTCGGGCCGGACACCTCGAGGCCCCTCCCTCCTCGTGGAGAGTGCCCGCGACCGTCTCCAGCCTCGTCCTCGCTGTCTCTATCCGCGGACGCCTCGGCCACTCCACCTCCGAGAAAAGCACCTCCACTGCGCCATCCGCGCCGCCAGAAGAGTCAAGCCCCCTCCGGCCGCGTCGCGGACTGACTCACGCGCCTGCATTGGAATCCTGGCGTGCTGCGACGCGATAACGCCCGAGTGGCCGAGCGCGGTGAGGACGGAGAAGATGGGGACATGCCCGGTCCCTCCACTCCCCCTCCCGTGGTGCTACCCGCGGACGAGGCCCGCGCGTGGCTCGTCAGCCACCTGGGGCTCGCCGCGCCTGCGTACCCGTCCGGAGCCAAGGGCGTGCGCGCCCTGCTGCGCCACCTGCGCCACATCCAGTTGGACCCGCTGGATGTCATCGGCACCAACGCGGACCTGGTGGCGCTCGCCCGAGTGGAGGGCATTGCCCGCGGAGACGTGTACCGGCACCTCTTCCCGGGCCACGCCTTCGAGCACTGGGCCAAGGAGCGCTGCCTGCTACCGGCCAGCGCCTTCCCCCACTACCGCGAGCGCTCGCTGGAGACGCCCTGGTGGCACCTCGCCACGCGCCTGGAGCGCCTGCCCGAGGGAGTCCTCCAGGCGGTACGCGACGAGGTGGAGGCCCGAGGCCCCATCACCGCCGCGGAGCTCACCCAGCATGGCGCGGTGAAGCCGCTGGACTGGAGCGGGTGGAAGGGCACGGGCCGCGCCACCTCCATGGCGCTGGAGGTGCTGTGGACGCGCTGCGAGGTGGTGGTGTGCGGCCGAGGCCCTGGCGGCAAGCGCTATGACGTGCCACACCGCGCGCTCCCCAAGGTGGCCCGGAGCCCGGCGGGGTACTCGGGGAGCGAGGGCTTCTTCCGCCACGCCCTCCTCGAGCGGGTGGAGGCCGCGGGCCTGCTCTCCCGTGCGAGCGGGGCGCACTGGTCCACCCTCTCCCCCGTGCGCACCTCGGAGCTACCGGACGCGCTGCTGCGCGAGGGCGTGCTGGAGGAGGTGGTGCTGCCTGGCTCGCCCCGGCGCTACCTCGTGCCCGCCGACTTCCGCTCCCGGCCGGTGTCCACACCGGACGAGCGGATGCGGATTCTCGGCCCATTGGAGCCGCTGCTGTGGGACCGGGCGCTGGTGAAGCACGCCTTTGGCTTCGAGTACGTGTGGGAGGTGTACAAGCCCGCGAATCAGCGCCGCTGGGGCTGGTACGTGTGCCCGCTGCTGCACCGCGGCCGGCTGGTGGGTCGGCTGGAGGCGCGCGTGGCCGATGGCGTGCTGCGAGTGGATAACTTGTGGAGGGAGAAGGGCGTGAAGCTGGATGACGCGGCGCTCGACGAAGCGCTCGCCCGCCACGCCTCGGCCTGCGGCGCGGTGAAGGTGCGCAGACCCCGGGCCCGAGTGGGCTGAGTACATCAGCCCGTCGAGCCCTCCGGACTCACTCTTCCTCCGCCTCCTCCGAGACCGACTGCGCGCACGGCTCTCGCCGAAGCAGCTTCTTCTGCTGCTTCGTCACGAAGCCGCCC
>QKJM01000465.1 GCA_003249315.1 Archangium sp. | reverse complement strand
AAGGACATGCCCCGCATCCTCCGGGAGCTGGGCTTCTCGGAGCAGAAGGCGGCCTGGCTGTCCGAGCACATCCGGGTGGACGCCTCACGCGGGGCGGGGCACGCCATGCCGGCGCTGCGGCGGGGGGACTTCCCTCGGCTGCGCACCCGCGTGGGACCCGAGGGCATGGACTACAAGGGCTACAACATCGCCGTGCATGAGTTGGGGCACAACGTGGAGCAGGTGTTCTCGCTCTACGGGGTGGATCACACGCTGCTGACGGGGGTGCCCAACAACGCCTTCACCGAGGCGCTGGCCTTCGTCTTCCAGGCGAGGGATCTGGAGCTGTTGGGGCTGGCGACGCCGGACGCGGCCAGCGAGCGCGAGCGGGTGCTCAACGACTTCTGGCAGACGTGGGAGATCGGCGGCGTGGCGCTGGTGGACATCGCCGTGTGGCACTGGATGTACGAGAACCCGGACGCCACGCCCGCCCAGCTCCGCGAGGCCGTGGTGCGCATCTCTCAGGACATCTGGGCGCGCTACTACGCGCCGGTGCTGGGAGGGGAGGGGACGCCGCTGCTGGGCATCTACAGCCACATGATCTCCTACCCCCTGTACCTGACGGACTACCCGCTGGGGCACCTGATCGCCTTCCAGATCGAGGAGCACCTGGCCAGGGCCGAGAGCCTGGGGACGGAGTTCGAGCGGATGGCCACCCAGGGCGCGGTGACGCCGGACGTGTGGATGACGGGGGCCACGGGCGCGCCGGTGCGTGCCGAGCCGCTGCTGCGGGCCACCGAGGCCGCGCTCTCCCACTGAGCCGGAGGCCCCTCTTCCCGGGGAGAGGGGCTCCCTTGCGGGTGGGGCCTACTGGCCCTGGCCTCCGCCGATTCCGATCAGCTCCACCTCGAACACCAGGGTGGCGTTGGGCGGGATGGCGGGGGGCGAGCCCATCTCCCCGTAGGCCGTGTCGGAGGGGCAGACGAGCTGGGCCTTCCCACCCACCTTCATCTTCTGCACACCTTCGGTCCAGCAGGGGATGACGCCGTTGAGGGGGAAGGAGACGCTCTGGCCGCGCTTGTAGGAGCTATCGAACTCCGTGCCGTTGGTGAGGGTGCCCCGGTAGTTCACCTTCACGATGTCGGAGGCCTTGGGGACTGCCCCGTTGCCCGGCTTGATTTCCTTGTAGATGACACCGGAGGCGAGCTTCTTCGCGCCCTTCTCCTTGGCGGCCTTCGTCAGGAACTGCTTCCCGGCCTGCTCCTTGCGCAGCTTCGCCAGCTTGGGCAGTTGCGGCCCGTACTTCTTCAGGTCCACGGCGGGTGTCGTGCCCGTGAGGCCATCCGTCAGGCCCTTCTTGAGGAGATCGATCTCCGCCGGGGTCAGATCGTAGCTCTTGATGGCCCGGCTCATCGACAGCCCGAGCGCGTAGATCATCTTGTCCTCCTCGCTCTTCAGCTCCTGGGCCTGTGCCTGGAGCCCGGCGAGGCCGAGCAGTACCGCAACCGACAATCCCAATCGCATGTGCATCCACCTTTCTCGAGGGACGCCGGATGATAGGGCCAGAGCGGGTGGGGGCGGGGGCCGTTTTCTTGCGCCCGGGCTACAGGCCTCTACGCTCGGCTCCAGCCTGCTCCACCGAGGAAGCGGCCTGTAGCGGTCGCCCCGACCAGGAGGGAGATGAGATGAGCGACAAGCGGAAGAGCGCGCGGGTACCCCTCGACATCTACCTGAACAAGTACATGGGCGGCGTGCCCTACATGGCCCGCGCGGCGGACATCAGCCCGGAGGGGCTGAGCCTGGCGCGCCTCATCGAGCCGGAGCACGAGGCTCGGAAGGTGGGGCTCCAGTTCCAGCTCCCGGGCTCGGACGAGGTCATCTATGCCGAGGGGGAGGTGGTGCGCGAGTGGATGGAGGCCGGCTCCCGTCGCTCGAAGAAGGAGCAGCGCTCTGGCGTGCGCTTCACGCTCCTCACCGAGCGCCACCGCAGGATGATCGACGACTACGTGGATCAGGGCGCCGGCGGGCACGGCGGGCACTGAGCTGCTCGCCAGCCAGGAGGGAAGGGGAGCGGGCCTGCCTTGACCGGACGCGGGACCGGCCGGTTCAATGGAGCCCCTCGTGTGGTTCGTGGAGGTACGTGTGCGGCAAGTGTGGTGGGGGCCCGTGCTGGTGGTCCTGGTCCTGGGGCAGGGCTGTGCCTCGGGTCCCGAGCAGGTGGAATCCCCGGCCTCGCTCCGGGCGCGGCAGCTCCTGCGCTCCCTGAAGGATCGTGAGGGCGACCTGCTGCTGCGGTGTGAGCCTTCGGATGCGGAGGTCTCCCTGGATGGGGTGCCCCAGGGGGTATGCACCGACTTTGGCGGCGAGTCGCGAGGGCTGCGTGTCGGCGCGGGGCTACACCGGATCGACGTGAAGAAGGAGGGCTTCTGGCCCTACACCACGTATTACGATTCGGGCAGAGCCCGGGCCGGGTTGACGATCCGGCTGAGTCCGATGGCGCGGGCTCGCGAGGACGGACGCTGAGCCAGGGAGCCGACGGGGCCGCTCATGGGGTATATGCTCCACCTGGCCCTCTCCTCGAGGGGAGGGCGAGCACAAGGAGCTGGCCATCGGACGCAACAGGAGAGGCAAGGCGCGTGCGGTGAAGGCCCCGGCCGGGAGTGAGATGCCGGACGTCTCGCTGCACGAGGTCGTTTCCGAGTCGCGGGGCCGGCCCGTTCCGGTCGACTCCTCGCTCACCGAGGCCGAGGCCCGACGGGTGGACTTCGCCTGGTCGGCGTGCATGTTGGGGCTGATCGTCCTGACGTTCTACCTGCTGTCCCTGTTCGGCGGAGTGTCGGTGCCGGTGCTGCTGGCGCTCGCCATGGCGTACGTGCTCAACCCGCTGGTCACCCTGCTGGAGAGGCGGGGTCTCAACCGCACCCTGGGGACGAGCGTGGTGTTCGTCGGGTGCGCGCTGCTGATGGTGGGGGGGGTGCTCTACCTCATCCCCGTCTTCCGCGACGAGGCGGCCAAGCTGCCGGACTTCTTCCGCCGGGCCAGCGAGCGGGTGGTGCCTCAGGTGGAGGCGCTGCTGGGGCTGCCGCTGCCGGATCTGCTGCGCGAGCGCATGCAGGAGCTGGGGGCACGTGCCTCGGAGATCATCCAGAGCACGGGGCCGGCGGCGGCGCGGCTGGTGGCGGACTTCGCCAGCAACACGGCCCGGTTCCTGGCCACGCTGCTGGGTCTGCTGGTGGTGCCGGTCCTGGGCTTCTTCTTCCTGCAGGACTACCCGCGGCTCGTGGAGATGGCGAAGAGCCTGGTTCCGCGCCGGGCCACCTCCCTGGTGAGCCGGCGCTTCTCCGAGGTGGACGAGGTGCTCTCCGCCTTCGTTCGCGGCCAGCTCACCGTGGGGGCGATCCTCTCCCTCCTCTATGGCACCGGCCTGTGGTTCGCGCGCATGGACCTGGCCATCGTCATCGGCGTCATCGCCGGCTTCGGCAACATGGTGCCCTACCTGGGGACGGGCGTGGGGGTGCTGCTGGCCGCCCTCGGGCTGATGCTCTCCTGGCAGGGGCCGTGGCAGATCCTGGTGGTGGCGGGCACCTTCGTGGTGGGGCAGATGGCCGAGGGGCTCGTCATCACCCCGCGCGTGGTGGGGGAGAAGGTGGGTCTGGCCCCCGTGGCCGTCATCATCGCCGTGCTGGCCTTCGGAGAGCTGTTCGGCTTCACCGGCATCCTCCTGGCCGTGCCCACCTCGGCCATCCTCAAGGTGGTGCTGCGCGTGGTGGTGGCTCGCTACCAGAAGATGGAATTCTATACGGGCGGGTAGCCGACCCTTCGGGCCTTCCCCGGTCATGGCGCCCCTCTCGGCCAGGAAGATGCGAGGAGACTTCGATGTTTCCTTGACAGTTGTGGGAGCCCACTGCTATTCCCCGCCCGCCTTCGACGCGAGGGCAACACGGGTCGTTAGCTCAGCGGTAGAGCACTACCTTGACACGGTAGGGGTCAGTGGTTCGATCCCACTACGACCCACTCAGCAAGTGGAATCCCGCGGGCGGCAAGGCTGATCAGCCTGCCGCCCGTCTCATTTTCCGAGGTCTCGCATGGCCGAACAGATCACGGTGACGCTCCCGGACGGGAGCCAGAAGCAGGCGGAGCGGGGCACGACCATTGTTGACTTCGTGCGCCAGAGCATCGGGCCGGGGCTGGCCAAGGCCGCGCTCTTCGCGCGGGTGAATGGCGAGGACATGGACCTCAGCCGCCCGCTCACCGAAGACTCCTCGCTGCAGATCTTCACCCCCAAGAGCCCCGAGGCCCTGGATCTCATCCGGCACGACGCGGCCCACGTGATGGCCAGCGTGGTGCAGCGCCTCTACCCGGGCACCCAGGTGACCATCGGCCCCTCCACCGAGGACGGCTTCTACTACGACTTCTTCCGCGAGAAGCCCTTCACCCCGGAGGATCTGGAGCAGATCGAGGCCGAGTCCAACAAGGAGCTGGCCAGGAATCACCCCTTCGTCCGCACGGAGGTCTCCATGGAGGAGGCCCTCCGGCTCTTCGAGGAGAAGGGCGAGACGTTCAAGGTGGAGATCGTCAAGGACATCGCCGCCAAGGGCGCGAAGACGCTCACCCTCTACAGCCACGGCGACTGGGTGGACTTCTGCCTGGGGCCCCACGCCCCCAGCACGGGGAAGATCGGCGTCATCAAGCTGCTGTCCACCAGCGGAGCCTACTGGCGCGGGGATCACCGCAACCCCATGCTCCAGCGGATCTACGGCACCGCCTTCTTCGACAAGAAGGCCCTCGCCGAGTACCTCCACCTCATGGAGGAGGCCCGCAAGCGCGATCACCGCAAGCTGGGCAAGGAGCTGGAGCTCTTCTACTTCCACCAGTTCTCGCCGGGCGGCGCCTTCTGGAGCCCCAAGGGCACCACCCTCTACAACGTCCTCTCCTCCTTCATGCGCAAGCTGACGGCGGAGAACGGCTACGTGGAGATCAAGACCCCGCTGCTCTACAACAAGGGCCTGTGGGAGACGAGCGGGCACTGGGGCAAGTACAAGGAGAACATGTTCCTCGTGCTCGACAACGAGACCGGGGAGC
Source organism: Archangium sp. (assembly GCA_003249315.1). GTDB lineage: Bacteria > Myxococcota > Myxococcia > Myxococcales > Myxococcaceae > QKJM01. The sequence continues at coordinate 4,582 of QKJM01000465.1, read as the reverse complement.
ACGACTTCTCGCTCAAGCCGATGAACTGCCCGAGCCACCACCTGTACTTCGGGTTCAAGCGGCACAGCTACCGGGATCTCCCCCTGCGGCTCTCCACCCAGGACATCCTCCACCGCAACGAGGCGGCGGGCTCCCTGGGCGGACTCACCCGCGTGCGCCAGTTCGCCCAGGACGACGCCCACATCTACTGCCGCGAGGATCAGATCCCCGACGAGGTCCGGCGCTTCGTGCAGCTCCTGGACCGGGTCTACAAGGCGGTGGGGCTGAGCTACTCGGTGAAGCTGTCCACCCGGCCCGAGCAGCGCCTGGGCGATGACTCCCTGTGGGATCGGGCCGAGGCCGGCCTCAAGAGCGCCCTGGAGAGCCTGGGCCTGGAGTACGAGCTCAAGCCCGGCGACGGCGCCTTCTACGGCCCGAAGATCGACTTCGACGTGTCCGACAGCATCGGCCGCAAGTGGCAGCTCGGCACCATCCAGCTCGACTACCTGGCTCCCGAGCGCTTCAACCTCTCCTACATCGGCGAGGACAACGCCGAGCACCGCCCGGTGGTGCTGCACCGAGCCATCTACGGCTCCTTCGAGCGCTTCGTCGCCATCCTCATCGAGCACTTCGCTGGTGCCTTCCCCGCGTGGCTGGCGCCCATCCAGGCCGTCATCGTCACCGTGGCGGATCGTCAACTGGAGTACGCTCGCCAGGTGAGGGACGGGCTGAAGGCCAAGGGGTACCGGGTCGAGCTGGACGAGCGCGGGCAGTCGCTCAACGCGAAGATCCGCGAGGCCCAGGTGCAGAAGATTCCCTTCACCCTCGTCATCGGGGACAACGAGGTGGAGGCGGGTGCGGTGTCCCCCCGGCGGTACGGCGGCGAGGACCTCAAGAGCATGAAGCTCGAGGCCTTCGAAGCCCTCCTGGAGAAGGAGTCCGCCCTGCCTTAGGTGTCACCTGGAGTCGGGACTTGCTGAGTCCTCTTGACTCCGGGAGTCGGAAAAGTATCTTGCCGACCTTTCGAGGGGGGTATTTACCCCCCGTTGCTGGAGGGCTTTCTCATCGCTCGCGACCAAAGAACGAACCGCCGTATTCGTGCTCGCGAAGTCCGCGTCGTAGGACCTTCGGGCGAACAGCTCGGAGTTCTACCGATCGAAGCAGCCCTGGAGCGGGCTCAGTCAGAGGGTATGGACCTCGTCGAGGTCAACCCCATGGCGAAGCCGCCGGTCTGCAAGATCATGGACTACGGCAAGTTCAAGTACGAGGAGAAGAAGCGGGCCTCGGAAGCCAGGAAGAAGCAGGTCATCGTTCAGTTGAAGGAGGTCAAGCTCCGCGTCAAGACCGAGGAGCATGACTACGAGTTCAAGGTTCGCAACGCGCGCCGTTTCCTCGAGGAAGGCAACAAGGCCAAGGTCACGATCATGTTCCGTGGCCGCGAGATCACCCACAAGGAGTTGGGCTCGGCCATCCTCGATGACGTCATCAAGGATCTGAAGGACGTGGCGGTGGTGGAGCAGGCCCCGAGGATGGAGGGGAGGCAGATGTTCATGATCCTCGCCCCCAATCCGAAGATCCTGCAGCGTGTCCGTGAACAGGCGCGGCAGGCGGCCGAGGGCATGAAGAAGCCCGAGGTTGCGCCTCCAGCGGCCAAGCCGGCCGAGGGAGCACCTGCCACCAAGTCGACCGAGCAGGCGCCCGCCGAGGCGGCACCGGCTCCGGCCGCTCCTCCGGAGGGCGCTTCGGCGCAGCCGACCGGGGGGCAGAAATAGTCTGGACCGGCTGACGGCTCCCAAGCCGTCGGCCCTTGCAACACGCAGGGAAGGAATCGGCAACATGCCCAAGTTGAAGACCCGCAGTGGCGCCAAGAAGCGCTTCCAGGTGAAGAAGTCCGGCTCGGTGAAGTTCGCCAAGGCCTATGGCAAGCACCTCTTCACCTTCTCGAAGACCCCCAAGGAGAAGCGCTCCCACCGTGGCATGGGTCACCTGAAGGACATGGACGCCAAGAAGGTGATCAAGGAGATGTTCCCCTACGGGGCCTAGTCGCTCCGCCGCCAACCACCGTGGGCCCTTGTGGAGCGGCGAGAAGCCTGCGCCCAGGGGTCGAGACCTTTAGAGAAGTCAGGAGTCAGTCATGCGCGTCAAGAAGGGTTTCAAGGCCCGTCGCCGTCGTAATCGAATTCTGAAGCTTGCGAAGGGCTACCGTGGCCGTCGCAAGAACTGCTACCGCCGGGCCAACCAGGCCGTGGAGCGGGCGCTGGACTTCGCCACGCGCGACCGCGCTCAGCGCAAGCGGGACTTCCGCTCGCTGTGGATCGTCCGTATCAACGCGGCCGCCCGTGCCGTGGGCCTGTCCTACTCCCGGCTGATCGCCGGCCTGGCCAAGAAGCAGATCGCCCTGGACCGCAAGGTGCTGGCCGACATGGCCGTGGCGGATCCCGCCGGTTTTGCCGCCGTCGCCAACATCGCGAAGGCGGCCTGAGAGACATGACCGCCGGCCCTCGGGCCGGCCAGTAGGTTCCAACGGGCTGCCCCCAGGGGTGGCCCTTTTTTTTGGTCCCGGCTCGGCCGGGGTCTGGAGGCGAAGTCCGATGCGAGATCGCTTGCTGGCGCTCGCGGAAGCCGCGCGACGGGACATCACCGTCGCCTCGGAGCCGTCCGCGGTGGAGGCGCTCCGAGTCCGTTTCCTCGGGAAGAAGGGGGAGCTGTCCGGTGTGCTCGGTGGAATGGGCAAGCTGCCCCCCGAGGAGCGACGAGCCCTCGGCGAGGTGGCCAACCAGGTCAAGGCCGAGATCGAGAAGCTGCTGGTCGAGGCCATCCAGCGCGCCGAGGAGGCCGCCCTGGAGGCCGAGCTGCGCGGGCCGAAGCTGGATGTGACGTTGCCCGGCCGGGCCGTCACCCCCGGCAGCCGCCACCCGGTGTCCCGGACGATGGAGGACATCGTCCGCACCTTCCAGCGGCTCGGCTTCGAGGTGGCCCACGGGCCGGAGATCGAGCTCGACTACTTCAACTTCGAGGCGCTCAACCTCCCGAAGGATCACCCCGCGCGGGACATGCAGGACACCTTCTACATGGACGAGGCCTCCCTCGGCCACGCGAAGAAGGCGGACAGTCCGGTGCTGCTGCGCACCCACACCTCGCCGGTGCAGGTGCGCTACATGCTCGAGCACAAGCCTCCCTTCCGCGCCGTCATGCCCGGCCGCGTCTACCGGCGCGATTCGGACCTCACCCATACCCCCATGTTCCACCAGGTGGAGGGGCTGCTGGTGGGCAAGGACGTCAGCTTCGCGGAGCTCAAGGGCACCCTGGACGCCTTCGTGAAGGCCTTCTTCGGCTCGGACACCCGCACCCGCTTCCGCCCCTCCTTCTTCCCCTTTACCGAGCCCTCGGCGGAGGTGGACATCTCCTGCGCCTCCTGCGGTGGCAAGGGCTGCCGCGTGTGCAAGATGACCGGCTGGCTGGAGGTGCTCGGCAGCGGCATGGTGCATCCCAACGTGTTCAAGGCCAGTGGGTATGATCCGAACGAGGTGACGGGCTACGCGTTCGGCATGGGCGTGGAGCGCATCGCCATGCGGCGCTACCGGATCGACGACCTGCGAATGCTGTTCGAGAACGACTCGCGCTTCCTGGAGCAGTTCTGATGAAGATCTCGGTGAAGTGGCTGGGAGAGTACGTGGCCCTGCCGGCGGAGGTGGAGGAGCTGGCGCGCCGGCTGACGGCCTTGGGCCTGGAGATCGAAGGCCTGGAGCGCCCCGCGGAGGGCCTGCGCGGCGTGGTGGTGGCGCAGATCATGGAGTCCGTCCAACACCCCAACGCGGACAAGCTGTCCGTCACCCAGATAGATCTGGGCGGCCCGGAGCGGCTCCAGGTGGTGTGCGGCGCCAAGAACTTCAAGGTGGGCGACAAGGTGCCGCTGGCCACCGTGGGCGCGAAGCTGCCCAACGGCATGGAGATCAAGAAGGCCGCCCTCCGCGGCGTGGAGAGCTCCGGCATGCTCTGCTCCGCCAGGGAACTGGGCCTGTCCGAGGACTCCGCCGGCCTGCTCATCCTCCCCCCGGAGCTGAAGACGGGCACCCCCATCGCCGAGGCGCTGGGGCTGGATGACGTGGTGCTGGAGGTGAACGTCACCCCCAACCGGCCGGATGCCCTGTCCCACCTGGGCGTGGCCCGCGAGGTGGCGGTGTCCACCGGAGCGCCCCTGCGCCTGCCCGAGCCGAAGCTGGCCGAGTCCGGCGCGCCCGCCTCCGAGAAGGCGCGCGTGCGCATCGACTCCCCGGAGCGCTGCCCTCGCTATGCCGCCCGGGTGATCGAAGGTGTCACCATCGGTCCCTCGCCCCAGTGGCTGCAGGATCGGCTCAAGGCGTGCGGCGTGCGCCCCATCAGCAACGTGGTGGACGTCACCAACTTCGTCCTCCTCGAGTACGGCCAGCCCCTGCACGCGTTCGATCTCGAGCGGGTGGCCGGGCAGGAGATCATCGTCCGCACCGCGAAGCCGGGCGAGAAGATGACTACGCTCGACGGGAAGGAGCGGGCGCTGGACGCGGAGGATCTGCTCATCTGCGATCGGGATCGTGCCCAGGCCCTGGCCGGGGTGATGGGGGGC
>QKJM01000612.1 GCA_003249315.1 Archangium sp. | reverse complement strand
GGACTCGTAGGATTTTGAATCCGTCTGCCCCTGGGACTCGGCCTGGTTGGCCTCCAGCTTCCGGGCCTCCTGCACGACGGAGAGTGTTGTCCTCAGCCTGGCGAACGTCTCCGGCTGGAGCTGCCTCAACATCGTGCAGGCCGTCTCCATCCCCGCCTTGCAGTGGCATACCAGGGACGTCTCGCCGGCTGCGCACGGCAATTGCGCCGGCACCTGAGCCAGCATCAACATCAGCACTGCCCACATATGTTTCCTCCTTGCTCCAGTACCTGACCTCTCTTGGGCGAAGCGGTTCTCAAGCCTTGGCTATCGGAGTGGATGGAGGTGAGGGTGGTGAATCTGGATCATCCACGTACTCTTCGGTGGGAGCGAGCTGCATGTTGGTGAAGCCGTGATGGGCCACGAAGCGAGCGAAGCGCTCGGAGACGATGAGTCGTCCCTGTAGGCCGCGGGCGCGGAAGATGTCCTCCCCTCGCCAGGTTCCTGGTTGCAGGGTGAAGCCGTGGATGGCATCCACGCCACTGCAGAGGCACTCGGAGCAGGTGATGGGGTCGGAGTAGCGGATGTGGCTGTTCTCCAGGTCCACCGCCGCGTGAGCGAAGCAGGCCGTGACGGCGAAGTAGTGCGGGACGACGGACGGTTTTGGGCCTCGCCGCTTCTTGCGGACCTTCACCACCTCCGCCGGGTAGAAGCCTTCCAGGCCGGTGAGTCCTTCGGCTCGGAAAGCTTCCGCGAACCGTTCGGAGACCAGTAGATCATAACCGGAGCATGTGACGAAGTCGCCGAAGTCCCGGCCGTACAGCACCAGTTCGACGCGGTAGGGGGGGCGCCAGGTCAGCATGCCGATGGTCTCTCCGCAACTTGGGCAGTTGGGGGCATCCCCGCGATTGACCGGATCGACTTTGTGACAGTCCATGTCGTGACTCGACCAGGTTGCCTCGTCGAGGAGGAAGAAGCGCGGGGTGGAATGCGGGTCAGAACCCATTGGGAAACCTCGCTCGCAGGTCGGGCCGGGAGTAGAGCTTGCGCAACGCCGCTTCGAATTGCTGGGAGGTAGCTTTCGAGTGATCCCGGAGCCACTTGATCACCTCCCTGTCGACGTTGCGGTGCCAATGTTGGTAGCCGCAGTGCGCCTTCTCGTCCACGGCACGGCTTACGAAGCGCGGATCCCGAGGTTGATAGAGGCCACGGAGCGACTTGTGGTCTTCCAGCTCCTTGGCGATGGGTCGGGAGATGACATGGTGCTCCTGCCCCTTGCATTCGGTGGACTCGTAGGATTCCGAATCCGTCTGTCCCTGGGGCTCGGCCTGACTACCCTCCAGCTTCCGAGCCTCCTGCACGACGGACAGTGCCGTCCTCAGCCTGGTGAACGTCTCTGGCTGGAGCTGCTTCAACAGCGTGCAGGCCGTCTCCATCCCCGCCTTGCAGTGGCAAACCAGGGATGTCTCCCCGGCCGCGCACGGCAGTTGCGCCGGCACCTGAGTCAGCATCAACATCAGCACTGCCCACATCTGCTTCCTCCTTGCTCCAGACTCTTGGACACCCTCTCCCTATGCCAGGGCAGGTATGCCGCCATGGAGCCGACTCTTCCAGGCTCATCGTGTGTCACCGGAACACTCGCCGGGCCGTCTCGTATGTGCCGACGTGGGCCTCCAGGGTGGCGGAGATGGGCTTCGCATAGCCGCCGCCCAGGGTGAGGACGATGGGGAGCCCCCGGTGCCAGGCCGCCTCCAGCACGAGCCTGTCGCGCTCGCGCAGGCCCTGGTGGGAGAGCGAGAGTCGGCCAAGCGCATCCTCCTCCAGCGGATCCACCCCGGCCTGGTAGAAGACGATGTCGGCGCCGGAGGCCTCGATCACCTCGGGCAGGTGAGTGGCGAGCGCGTCGAGGTAGGCGGTGTCGCCGGTGCCATCGGGCAGGCCCACGTCGCGGCTGGAGCGCTGCTTGCGGAAGGGGAAGTTGTACTCCCCGTGCATGGAGAAGGTGAAGACCGACTCGTCGTCCTCGAAGACGGCGGCGGTGCCGTTGCCCTGGTGTACGTCGAGGTCCACTACCACGGCGCGCTCGATGCGCTTCTCGGCCTGGAGGACGCGGATGGCGACGGCGATGTCGTTGAAGACGCAGTAGCCCTCGCCGTGGTCCGAGAAGGCGTGGTGGGTGCCCCCGGCGAGGTTGCCGGCCAGCCCCTCGTCGAGGGCCGCGCGGGCGGCGGCCACGGTGCCTCCCACGGAGGCGAGGGAGCGGGTGAGCAGCGCCTCGGACCAGGGAAAGCCGAGCCGGCGCACCTCCGCCTCGGAGAGAGTGCTGTTCCAGAGGGCGTCCAGGTAGCGCGCGGTATGGACGCGCTCCAGGGCTTCGCGCTCGATGGGGGAGGAGGGCTCGAGGCAGGCGGGAGGGAGGACGCCGCGCTCCAGGAGGAGTTCGCGCAGGAGCCGGTACTTCTCCATGGGGAAGCGGTGTCCCGGAGGGAGCGGGACGACGAACTGGTCGCAGTGGAAGACGCGCACGGGTGTCTCCAGGGGTAGCGCCCGGCGGGGGCCGGTTCAAGCGGGGCGATAGACCTTTCCGCCGGCTCGTCCGTTCATCCATCGACCGCGCGCTGGAATTTCCGACTCTTTTTCTCTCCCCTGGAGCCTGCCATGTCCCTGAAGTCGCTCTCGCGCCCCGTGCTCGGGGCCGCGCTCGCCGTCCTCACGCTCGCGTCTCCCCTGGCCCGCGCCGAGGCCCCCGCCGTGAAGCCCTCCGCCGAGTCCTCGCCCCAGCAGGCTCAGGCCCAGCAGGCTCAGGCCCAGAAGGCCCCACCGGCTCAGCAGCAGCAGCAGCAGGCGCGGCCGAGGATCGACGTGGTCTTCGTGTTGGACACGACGGGCTCGATGAGCGGGCTGATCGAAGGGGCGAAGCAGAAGATCTTCTCCATCGCGTCGCGGATCGCCGAGGGGAGGCCGACGCCGCAGCTCCGGCTGGGCCTGGTTGCGTACCGGGACGTGGGGGACGCGTACGTGACGAAGCGGTACGAGCTGACGGAGGACCTGGACAGCATCTTCACCCACCTGCGGAGCCTGCGCGCCGACGGGGGCGGGGACACGCCGGAGCACGTGGGGCGAGGTCTGGGCGAGGCGGTGTCCAAGCTGTCGTGGGACGAGAGCCGGGAGACGATGAAGCTCATCTTCCTGGTGGGTGACGCGCCGCCGGCGAAGCGCAACGACGACTGGAGCTTCAATCACTGGGCGAAGCGGGCGGCGAAGAAGCACATCGTGGTGAACACGGTGCGCTGCGGGGATGACTCGGATACGGAGAAGCACTGGAAGTACGCGGCGCGGGTGACGGATGGCCTGTACGAGTCGCTGGCGCAAACGGGCGGAATGGTGGCGGTGAAGACGCCGTACGACGAGGAGCTGGCGCGGGTGAACGCGGAGATCGCTCGCAAGACGGCATACGCGGGGAAGAGGGAGGCGCGGGCGGCGAACAAGGTCCGGGCGGCGCAGATGGAGGGGCTCGCACCGGAGGCGGCGGCGGAGCGCATCCAGTACATGAAGAAGACGCGGAGCGCGAAGGGAGGCATGGCCGCATCCGCGGTGAGCAGCGCGCCGGAGGCGGTGGGCGGAGCCGTGGACCTGGCGGCGAAGCCGGAGGCGCTGGCGAGCGTCGCGGAGGACGAGCTGCCGGAGGAACTCCAGAAGCTGGACGCGAAGGATCGGGAGTCGAAGGTGAAGCAGCTCGCCGCGGAGCGGAAGGAGCTGGAGGCGAAGGCGGCGAAGCTGGCGGCGGAGCGGGACGCGTGGAGGGCGAAGAACGTGGCCGAGAAGGAGGACGCCTTCGACGCGAACGTGATGAAGGCCGTGAAGGCGAAGGCGGAGAAGTACGGCCTGAGCTACTGAGCCCTGAAAACCCCTCTCCCTCCGGGAGAGGGACGGGGTGAGGGTGTCACGGGCCCAGGGTTGAGCCCGTGACACCCCCGAGTCCCTCAGGCGAGAGCCCGCAGGAACTCGAGCAGCGGCGGGTTGATGACCTCGGGATGGGTGAGGTTGGCCGCATGGGCCGCCCCCGGAACGGGAACGTACCCCTTGCTCCCGGGGAGCGTGCGGTGGAGGTGCTCTCCCTCGGAGGGAGGAATGCCGGTGTCCTCGAGCCCGTGGAACACGATGGCCGGACAGGAGATTTCGCCGAGCCGCGCGCTGATATCATCGCGGTGGATGAGGTTGTCCATGGCGGCGGCGAAGTGGCCGGGAGGAATCTGGCGCCAGCGCTCGAGCCAGGGGGAGTAGAAGCGCGGGTCTCCCAGGATGGCGCCGGCGAGGTTCTGGATGATGTTCCCCTGGGCGTCGGGGTTGCCCCAGAGGTCGCGGACCTGCTGGTAGCCGGCGCGAATCTCCTCCTCGTCGTTGGTGCCGCGGGTGCTCATGAGGACGAGGGCGCGGACGCGCTCGGGGTGGCGGAGGGCGACGCGGAGGGCGCAGTAGCCGCCCTGGGACATGCCTCCGACGATGGCCTGCTGGAGCCCGAGATGGTCGAGCAGGGCGATGCAGTCGGCTGCGGAGTCCCAGAGGTTGAAAGGCTTTCCATCCCAGCGGGTGCGGCCGAAGCCTCGCGCGTCCCAGCGGATGACTCGGAACTCGGGGGCGAGCGCTTCCACCTGGGCATCGAACATTCGGCTGTCCATGAGGAAGCCGTGACCGAGGATGACGGCGGGACCGGAGCCGCCGGAATCCTCGAAGTAGAGACCTTGATTATTGAGTTCCGCGATGGGCATGCCGGATTTCTAGCACACCTACTCCCGCGTCACCGCGCGCAGGACGAGCTCCCTCCGCTGCTCCAGCAGGCGCAGCGCCAGGGGCAGCAGCCCTCGGTACAGCACCGCGCTCAGAACGGCGCACAGGGCGATCAATGCCGGCGCCTGCCACCCGGGCGCGCTCTTTCCGCCGAGCCGCAGCGCCCAGACGAAGGGCATGCACCCCAGGCTCGCCGCGGTGATGCCCAGCATGGACGCGGTGAGTGGCAGCTTGTCCCTCCTCTTGAGACTCGCGTGGAACTTCACCGGGAAGTACAGCGACAGGAAGTTGCCCGCGGCCAGCAACACCGGCACCACGGCCGCCACGGCCGCCATGGCGCACATGAAGTCCAGCGCGCTCCCCGCGCCGAAGTACACCCGGTAGAAGAGGCCCACCAGCAGCCCCATCCCCAGCGCGGCCATTCCCTGCACCCCGTTCTTCGCCCGCAGCACCTCTCCCAGCTCGACCGGCGCCGCGATCAGCATGGCCAGCCCGTGCCCGTCATAGGCGAAGGTGTTCTGCGAGAACGTCGACGCCATCACCACCGCGCCGTAGATGCACAGGCCACCCATCAGCCAGGCATCCGCGCTCTCCCCCAGTATGTACGCGAAGAGCGCTCGCCCCGAGGTCAGCTTCAGCAGGATGGCCAGCACGAAGGGCACCGACGCCAGCAGTCGCGCGCGCGGGTTGCGCCACAAATCCAGCACCTCGCGGATCCACAGCGTGCCGTACCGGGTGCGCGTCCGGGCGAACGGATTCGCATCCCCGGACTCCTTCCCCGAGGGCCCGGCCCGGCCCACGCTCCGGTGGAAGCGCAGCAGCAGCCCGTAGGCCAGCGCCAGCCCCATGCCGGTGAAGAAGAGCATCCCCAGTCCGTCCGCGAGGGCCGTGCTCCGGTGGCCATAGGAGAGCTGCAGCAGCGCGTCACCGAAGAAACCCGGCGGCACCCGCCCCAGCGCCACCGTCGCGTTGATGACGATGCCCATGTCCAGCGCCTCCATGCCCGCCTCGCCCACCTCGGTGAGCCACGAGGTGTCGATGGGCGGGATGAAGGAGGCGGCCGTGAGGAACAGCACGAAGCCGCCGCCGAGGATTTCGGCGCTGTGCTTCTCCTTCAACACGTTGAGCACCAGGTGCAGCCCCACCCGGCTCCACGTCGCGTTGAGCAGCGCGAACAGCACGTACAGCACCACCGCGAACCACGCCTCGCGCACCGGGTGTACCGAGGCGAAGCCCAGCGCCGCCCCCGTCAGCGGCGCGTAGAAGACGAGCGCGCGCGGCTCGAAGAGGCTCGCCGCCGTGGAGGCGATCAGCAGCCGGAAGGGTGAAATCGGAAAGGGCGCGTAGCGGCTCAGCTCCGAGTGGTCGTCCACTCCCGCGCTCAACAGCGGCCACGTCACCCACACCGCCGCGGTGACGAAACACAGCAGGTTGAGGATGAAGAAGGGCCACACGTCGTTTTCGGCGATGGCCGGCAGCCGCATCAGCCCGTAGAAGCTCACCCCAAGCCCCCAGGCAGGTGCGCTGGAGAGCAGGAAGGCCCCCACCGCCAGCAGCCGGTTTCGCCCCGGGCCCCGGTTGAGTCCGATGGCCAGTCGCAGGCCCCACAACAGCCACAGGTGCCGGAAGAAGCCCGGCGCGGCCGGTCTCCTCACGCCGCCTCCCCCTCGTGGGCTTTCTCTCCGGTCAGCGTCGAGTCCCCATAGAAGGACAGCTTCGCGTTGCGCGCGGCCGGCACGGAGATGAGCTTCTCGAAGACGGCCTCCAGCGAGGGTGCTTCGTAGCGCTCCCGCAGCGCTTCCACCGTCCCCTGATCCAACATCTTCCCTCCCTGGATGACGCCCGCGTGCGTGGCCAGCCGCTCGGCGATCTCCAGCACGTGCGTGGTGAGCAGCAGCGTCACCCCCCGTCGGCTCAGCTCGCGCAGCAGCTCCCGGATGACGCCCGCGGCCAGTACGTCGATGCCCTCGAAGGGCTCATCCAGCAGCACCAGCTCCGGTGCGTGGATGAGCGCCGCAGCGATCGCCAGCCTGCGCCGCATCCCCTTGGAGTACTCGGCTACCAGTGCGCCCGCTTTGTACGTCAGCTCGGTGAGCTCCAGTAGCTCCGCCGCCCGCGCCGCCGCCTCGTCCCCGCTCAGCCCGTACATTCGTCCGCAGAAGGTGAGGTACTGACGCCCGGTGAGGCGCTCGAAGAGGCTCAGCTCCTCGGGCACCACGCCGATATGTCTCTTCACCTCCAGCGGCTTCGCCACCGCGTCCACCCCCAGCAGGGTGATGTGGCCCGCATCCGGCGCGTACACGCCCGTCAGCAGCGCGATGGTGGTGGACTTGCCCGCCCCGTTGGGGCCGAGGAAGGCGTAGAAGGCGCCTCGGGGGATGGTCAGCTCCATCCCATCGAGCGCGGTGAAGCCGCCGAAGCGCTTGACGAGCCCTCGCGCCTCCACGGCCAGTTCGTTCCGGGTCTGCGACATGAGTGCCTCGAATCAGACCCGACCCACCGCCCTCCGACAATCCCCCTGGTGCGTTTCACGCCTTCGGGGCTTCCTGGCGTAGGCTCGGGGCCAGACCTTCTTCACCGAGCACTCTCGCCATGCATCCTCCCTCCCAGCCAAATCCGAACCGGGCCCGACTCCTCATCTCCTGTGAAGATCGCCCGGGTGTGGTGGCGGCCGTGTCCCAGTTCGCCTACGAGCAGGGCGCCAACGTCGTGGACGCGGACCAGCACACCGAGCCGGACGACCTTCGCTTCTTCATGCGGCTGGAGTTCGATCTGCCCGAGCTTCCGGACCGCCTGTCCGCGCTGGAGCGGGCCTTCCTCCCGGTGGCCGAGCGCTTCGACATGCAATGGCAGCTCACCCGCGCCGCGCGCCCCAAGCGCATGGCCCTCCTCGCCTCCAAGCAGGACCACTGCCTGCAGGAGCTGCTGTGGCTGTGGAAGAAGGGCGAGCTGGAGGCCCAAATCCCCCTGGTGGTGAGCAACCATCCGGACGCGCGCGAGGTGGTGGCCCCCTTCGGCCTCCCCTTCCACCACCTCCCCGTCTCCAAGGACACCAAGGCCGAGGCCGAGGCCTCCCTGCTGACGCTCCTGCGCGAGCACCAGGTGGAGCTCGTCGTCCTCGCCCGCTACATGCAGATTCTCAGCGCCGACTTCATCTCGGGGTTCGGCCACCCCATCATCAACATCCACCACAGCTTCCTGCCGGCCTTCATCGGCGCCAACCCCTACGCCCAGGCGCATGACCGCGGGGTGAAGCTCATCGGCGCCACCGCCCACTACGTCACCGCCGAGCTCGACGCCGGCCCCATCATCGAGCAGGACGTACACCGCGTGGGGCACCGGGACGCCGTGGCCGACCTGGTCCGCATCGGCCGGCGCGTGGAGCGCACCGTGCTCTCGCGCGCCGTGGCCTGGCACCTGGAGGACCGCGTCCTGCTGCACGGCAACAAGACCGTCGTCTTCTCCTGACGGCCCTCAGTGGACCATGGCCACCTCGGGTGGGCCGATGATGCGCTGCACCGTCATCCTCACCTTGTCCAGGTCCACCGGCTTGGAGATGTAGCCGGCCGCTCCCACCAGCTCCGCCTCCCACTCGAAGCCGTAGCCGGAGATGATGATGATGGGCAACCCGCGCGCCCTCGGCATCTTCTTCAGCGCGTCCAGCAGCCCCCACCCGCTCATCACCGGCATCCTCAAGTCGAGCAGCACCGCCTGCGGCATGTCACCCTCGAGGTGGTCCAACGCCTCCCTCCCGTTGGCGGCCTGCGCCGTGCGGTAGCCCATCTCCTCCAGGGCATCGCAGATGAGCGTGCGGTGGCTCGCGTCGTCGTCGACGACCAGGACGTAGGACATGGCGGGGCCTCGAGCTGGAGATTTCCGTAAGGAGGTCGGATTCTATGGGGGGCAAGATGCGAACGCCCGCCCTGTTCCGGAAGGGGTCTGTCCGCATTTCAACACGCGCCAGCACGAGTCCCTCCAGGCAGGTGGCCGGGGCGGTGGCTACTCCTTCTTCTTGCGCTCGGCCTCCGCTCCGGGCGGGTCCAGCCTCCGCAGCAAGGTGTCCTGAGCGTAGCCGGCGCGCTCCAGTCGCTGGGCCTCGATCAGATCCGCGACCTTCGCGCATACCTGTCCCACCATGCGGAGCGACTCGGCCAGCAGCTTCTCGGCCTGAGCCTGCGCATCCGCGCGCTTGATCACCGTCCGGTCGCGGCGGAACAACAGGGGCAACTTCATCTCCCTCAATCTAAGGGATGACGTCCCCTCGCGCCATACGCCCGCTTACCCCTCTGGCGGGGCTTCTGGTCCGCCTGTTGACGCACCGGGTCTGAAAATCAACAAGTTAACGAACGAGCAAATTTACACGAGTGGTCCCTCTGGCCTGGGAGGGGGCGTCCTCCGAGGGGAATTTCACGGGGAATCGTCGACCAGCAGACCTTGCCGGGGGGCTTTCACGAATTTTCAGGAGGGGGGGTGACGCGAGGTTAATTTGTGTCTACAGTGTGCCCATTGACTTCCCGACTTCCCGCTGAAAGGGGGAACTGCGCATGGCATACGACGGCGAGCTGGTGAAAATGGCGAATGGCCGCTGGGCGCGGTTCCAGCGGTGCCAGGTCCATCGCCCGGGCGTCCAGGACGCGGGCGAGACGATGCTCCTCATCGCGGTGGAGCTGGACGATCGGTACCAGCAGTTGCTGGACGAGGTGGCGGACTCCCTGGCGCAGTACCGCCACCAGGGCATCCCGGTACAGGCGAGGCTGGACGAAGAGGCGCAGCGGGTGACGCTACTCGCGGGCGAGGCGTCCAGCGCGGTGCATTAGCGCGGGAGGTAGAAGCGCGCGGCATTGTCGAAGGCCACGCGCTTCACCACCTGCTCGGACAGCCGGGCC
>QKJM01000966.1 GCA_003249315.1 Archangium sp. | reverse complement strand
GTTCGGCGGAGAAGCTGAAGGAGGGCAGCTCCAGCGCCTTCTACGGCGAGGTGGAGAAGGCGCTGTTGAACTTCCTGGAGGCGAGGCTGCACGCGCCCGTGGGAGGGCTCACCCGAGACGCGCTGGAGACGAAGTTGACCGAGGCCGGAGTGGACGAGGAGCGTCGCCAGCGGGTGCGCTTCGTGCTGGAGGCGTGTGATGCGGGGCGCTTCGCTCCAGGCTCCGAGCCGGCAGCTCGCGAGCGCATCCTGGATGACGCCGCGGCCGTGATGGAGGGATGGGACAAGTGAGTGCATTCACCGCCGTCCTGGTGGCCACGTTGTTGGGGCAGGGCTACTACTCCCCGGAGGAGGCGCAGGCGCTCTTCCAGCAGGCGAACGAGGCCTACTACCAGCAGGACTACGCCGCGGCGCAGGAGGGCTACGAGAAGCTGCTGGAGCGGGATTTCGGAGGCCCGGACGTGCTGTACAACCTGGGCACCACGCACCTGGCGAGAGGGGACGTGGGGCAGTCGGTGCTGGCCTTCGAGCGGGCGCGGCGGGCGGGAGGCCACGCGCCGGACCTGGACGCGAACCTGACGCTCGCGAGGGCGAAGCAGTTGGACAAGGTGGTGGGGACGGGGCCGGAGGAGCCCTTCGTGCAGCGGGTGGTGTACGCCACGGACGCGAACGTGGTGGGCTGGGTGTTCCTGGGCGCGTGGCTGGCGGGCTTCGTCTTCCTGCTGCTCTACCGGCTGCTTCGAGGCGGGTTGCGCACCGGGGCCGCCTGGGTGGGCGGACTGCTGCTGCTGGCCTCGGTGCCGGCGGGGGCGCTGCTGGCGGCGCACGTCTGGGTGTCCGAGACGGTACACGAGGCGGTGGTGGTGGCTCCCACGCTGCGAGCGCGGGAGTTCCCGAGGGACGAGGCGAAGGTGTCCTTCGAGGTACACCCGGGGTTGAAGGTGCGGCTGATGGAGGAGACGGGCCGCTACGTGCGCATCCGCCTGCCGAATGGCCTCGAGGGCTGGGCCGAGCGGGAAGGCATCGCGGAGATATAGCGGCCCTGGCGAGGCCGAGCGGACCCGCTCGCCTCAACCACCAATCTCGACGACGAGTCGCCCCCTGACGCGAGAGGCGATGAAGTCGTCGAAAGCGGTGGGGAGCTGGTCGAAGGGGACGGTGCGCGTCATCTGCTCGAGGTGGGGCGGGCGCATGTCAGAGGCGAGCCGTCGCCACACCTCCTGCCGCAGGGGCATGGGGCAGTTCACCGAGTCCGCGCCGAGCAGGCTCACGCCCCGGAGGATGAAGGGGAAGACGGTGGTGTTCAGGGTATGGCTGGCCGCGAGTCCGATGGAGGCCACGGTCCCACCGATCTTCATGGTGCTCAGGAGCCAGGCGAGCATGTTTCCACCGAGGTTGTCCACGGCGCCCGCCCACGTCATCTTCCCGAGCGGCTTGATGTTGTCGAGATCCAGGCTCGAGCGAAGCATCACCTCCCGGGCCCCGAGGCTCTCGAGGTAGTCCTTCTCGGACTCCTTCCCGGTGAGGGCCACCACGTGGTAGCCGAGCCGGGCCAGCACGTCGATGGCCACCGAGCCCACGCCGCCGGTGGCGCCGTTGACGATGACCGGGCCGTTCTCCGGGCGCAGGCCGTTCTGCTCCATGCGCACCACGCCGAGGGCCGCGGTGAAGCCGGCGGTACCGAGCGCCATGGCCTCGAAGGGCGTCATCCCCTCCGGCAGGTGTACCAGCCAGTCCGCTGGCAGGCGGGCGTACTGGGAGTAGCCGCCATGGTGCTTCACCCCGAGCTCATGGCCCGTGGCCAGCACGACGTCCCCCGGCTTGAAGCGCGCGTCCGAGGAGGAGACGACGGTGCCGGACAGGTCGATGCCGCCAATGCACGAGGGACGCAGGAGGATGCGGCCCTTGCCGGTGGCGGCGAGCGCATCCTTGTAGTTGACGTCCGAGTACGCCACCTTCACCACCACCTCGCCCGGATCCAGCTCGTCCAGCGTGTACTCGACGAATCCGGCGTGGATCTTCTTGTCGACCTCGCTCAGCTTGAACGCCTTGAACCGCTCCATGACTTCCTCCCGTGCAGCAGCGTGGGAGAAGAGAATGCCCGCCAGAGGTTCGCGATGCACGCCCTCAAGGCATCGTCTGGAGCGCGTCGAGGGCGGCCTTCGCCTGCACCAGTCCGTGCCCGTACTGCTCGTCGAAGCCAGGGTCGCCGAGATCCTTCGTCGTCCGCTCCAGGAGCTGCTGCACCTCGTCCGCCGTCAGTGAGGGTCTCGCGCTCCACACCAGCGCCGCGACGCCCGTCACGTGCGGAGTCGCCATGGAGGTGCCGGGGAAGTAGGCGTAGTCCGCCCCTCTCAGGCTTATCCGCACCTGCTTGCCCAGGTGCTTGCGCACCGCGTCCCTCGTCTCCTGTCCCACCGCGGTCGCAGGCACCCACCGGTTGAGCCCGGGTCCCTCCAGGGAGAACTGCCAGGAGCGGCTCTCGGACATGTCGGCGCCGAAGATGATGGCCTTCGCTCCCTGGTTCATCACGTTCTCCG
>QKJM01000736.1 GCA_003249315.1 Archangium sp. | reverse complement strand
GCCGGAGAGGGGCTGGACCCCGGCAGCCCTGCCTTCGGCGGGGCCTTCTGGACCGGCCCCTACGCCAACATCCGCAACGCCCACATGGTGATAGACGCGCTGGAGAAGGTGGCGGGCCTGAGCGACGCCGAGAAGGAAGCCACCCGGGGCTTCGCCAAGACGATTCAAGCCCTGGACTTCCTCACCCTCGTCACTACCCGCGACACCCATGGCGCGCCCATCGACGTGAATCGCCCGCTGGAGAGCGAGCTGGCCCCCATCGAGAGCAAGGAGAAGGTGCTCGAGCACATCGCCACCCTGCTCGACGAGGCCCAGGCGCACATGGCGGCCGGAGGGGAGGCGTTCCCCTTCCCGCTCAGCAGCGGCTTCGAGGGCTTCGACACGCCCGCGAGCTTCATCCAGTTCAACCGCGCGGTGAAGGCGCGGGTGGAGGTGTACCGGGGCCAGTACGACTCGGCGCTCACCGCCCTCTCCCAGTCCTTCATCGAGCCCAACGGAGACCTGAACAAGGGCGTCTACCATGTCTTCAGCAGCGGCTCGGGTGACGTCACCAACGGCCTCAACAGCCCCAACATCTACGCGCACCCGTCCATCATGACGGACGCGGAGCTGCAGGAGGGCTCCACCGAGAAGGACGCCCGCGTGCTGGCCAAGGTGGCGACGAAGGAGTCTCGCACCTGGCAGGGCCTCACCTCCGACCTGGGCTTCACCCAGTACGAGAGCACCACCGCCCCGCTGCCCATCATCCGCAACGAGGAGCTGGTGCTGCTGCGCGCCGAGGCCTACGTCGGCCAGGGCAACATCCCCGCCGCCGCGGATGACCTCAACACCATCCGCACCCGCTCGGGCAAGCTGGCCGCGCGGGTGGACCTCACCGCGGACAACATCATCGACGAGCTGCTCCACCAGCGGCGCTACTCGCTCCTCTTCGAGGGCGGGCACCGGTGGATCGACATGCGGCGCCACGGGAGGATGAGCCAGCTTCCCGTGGACGTCGAGGGCCACCGCGTCCACGAGCGCTACCCCATCCCCACCCCGGAGATGGACGCGCGCGAGTAACACTCGAAGTCAGGGGGTGAGGGAGTTCCCCGGCGGGAAATCCCTCACCCCACCCTCTACGGGCTCACCGCGAAGGCCAGGTCATCGTGGTCGTCGTAGCTGCCCGTGCCGCAGGCCGCCGCGCTGCCGTTGTAGCGGAAGCGCGCGCGCACCGCCTGGAGGCTCCCCGAAGGCAGCGTGTAGGTGGCCGAGAGCGTCTGCGCCCCTGAAGCACTCGGAGTCAGCGTGGTGAGGTACGTCCAGCTCGGGCTGTTGGCATTCGCCGCGTAGTACAGGTCCAACTTGTCCGAGGACGGCGACGAGTACGCCCACACCGTGGCTTCAATCCGCACCGTCTTCCCCGCGGCGAAGGCCGTCCCGTCCGTGGTGGACACCTTCAGCCGGTCATTCGACTCGTCCGAGTGGTAGGTGCCGGAGGCGCCATCCGCGCACGAGCCGCCGAGGGTGTTGGGAGCGTTGGACTCGGGGCCGAGGCCCCCGCGACCGTTGAGCAGCGTACCCGAGTCGCACACGCTGCCCACCGTGGCGCACTTCGGCGCCTTCAGCGTGGCGTCGTACACCGCGCCGGAGCTGCTGTTGCTCACCGTCACCGAGATGCTGGTGCTCGTCCCCACGTTGCCCGCGGCGTCGTACGCCTTGGCCACCAGCGCGTGGCCGCCGTTGGACACCGTGGTGGTGTTCCACGCGTAGCTGTAGGGGGAGCTGGTGTCCGTGCCCGCCAGTGCTCCATCCACATAGAACTCCACCTTGCTCACCCCCACGTTGTCGCTGGCCGACGCGCTCACCGTGGTGGTGCCGCTCACCGTGCTGCCTCCCGTGGGCGCGGTAATCGAGGCGGTGGGCGCGGTGGTGTCCGACGAGCCGCCCTCCACCGCGAAGGCCAGGTCGTCATGGTCGTCGTAGTCGCCCGTGGTGCAGGGCGAGGCGCTGCCGTTGTAGCGGAAGCGCGCGCGCACCGCCTGGAGGCTCCCCGAGGGCAGCGTGTAGGTGGTCGAGAGCGTCTGCACGCCCGTGCCGGCCGGCGACAGCGTGGTGAGGTACGTCCAGCTCGGGCTGTTGGCGTTCGCCGTGTAGTAGAGATCCAACTTGTCCGCCGTGTTGGAGTAGGCCCACACAGTGGCCTCCACGTTCACCGACTTGCCGGCCGCCATGCTCGTCCCGTCCGTGGTCGTCACCTTGATGCGGTCGTTCGACTCGTCCGAGTGGAAAGAGCCCGAGGTGCCATCCGCGCACGAGCCACCCAGGGTATTGGGGGCGTTGGACTCGGGGCCCAGGCCCGCGCGGCCGTTGAGGAGCGCGCCCGAGTCGCAGCCGATGCCCACCGTGGCGCACGTGGGCGCCTTCAGCGTGGCGTCATGGGTGGCGGTGATGATGGTGCTGCCCGGCGGCGGAGGCGGCGGAGGGGTGCCTCCCACCGTGCCCTTGGCCAGCTCGGCCAGGAAGGCCACCGCGATCTTGGAGAACTTCAGCGCGTGCTCAGCCG
>QKJM01000315.1 GCA_003249315.1 Archangium sp. | reverse complement strand
AGGATATATGGCTCCTCCCTCCCGGCGCAGCGCGGAATGCACCTGAATCAGGCGACCGAGCGGAAGGCCTCAGGGTGGGGCGCCGGCTCGGGCCCCAGACGCTGCATCCGCTTGATGCCGTTGCGGTCCATCACCAACCGGACGAGCCGCAGGGAGACACGCTCCTTCCCGGCCTCCTGGACGATGAAGCGGAAGGCCATATCCACCTGGTAGCTCTTGGCCCCTCGCACCCGACCGACGGAGAAGTCCTCCAGATCCACGTACTCCAGCGCGTACTCCGGCTCATCCATGTCCCGGAGGAAGCGCTCCACGTTCAGGCGGATGATGTCGGTGATGCCGCCCGGCCCCGGTCCCGTGCGAGGCAGCAGCTCCGCGTCCAACACCACCTGCTTCTGGTAGCGCAGCACCGTCTCCGCCAGCTCGCCCTGGGACACGGTGATGAAGTCGTCATGGGAGCGCAGCGACTCCACCTCCTCCGGCACCACCACCGCGCGCCCGTAGTCCACCTTCTCCTCGCAGGTGCCCAGGCACCGGCCCGTCACCGGATCCACGATCCGCGCCGTCCGGTCGTACAGGTGCCGGCTGGCCACGTGGCTGAGGATGCGGCGCAGGCCCTCCTTGATGCGATCCTTCATCATGTAGCCCACCACCATGATGAGGAAGAAGTTGAGACTCACCTGGGTGAAGCGCACCTGCGCCCACAGGGCGACCGCGGTGGCGAAGGCCATGGCCACCCCCGCCGCCAGCGCGAACAGCACCTCCTCCCAGCCCTGGCGCTTCTGGTTCTTCCGCGCCGAGAGGAAGAGGATGTTCATGCAGAACTTCTTCAGGAAGCCGAACCGGTGCATGTACTCCTCGTTGTCACCGGTGGGGCTGAGCACCGAGCGCAGCCCGTTCTCCTTGCGGTACCGCTCCTCGCGCAGCACCTCGTCCATCAGCTCCTTGCGCAGCTCGATGTAGACGCCCGAGCGCGGCAGCGCGTCCATATCCGCCACGGACTTGCGGAAGAACTGCTCCACCGTGAGGCTCATGTACTCGTCCACCAGACGGATGGAGGCTCGCGTCTTCTCCTGCAGCCGATACGCGCTCGCCGCGCGTGCCCAGGCCCGGAAGCGCCCCAACACCCGCCGCACCCCCTCCTGCACCGCCAGGGCCCGCGTCTCGAGCCGCGCCTCTCCCGATTCCGCCGGCCACGCTCCCCCGCACCGCGCGTCCACCTCGTTGGAGAAGCGCCGCAGCCCACCCCGGAAGATGCAGGAGAGCAGCTTGGCCTGGTAGACCAGCTCCGGCTCGCTGGCGAGCCCCGTACGCAGGCCCGCCTCCAGCCTCGCCAGCGGTGAGTCGTCCGAGCTCGCCAGCTCCTCCAGCCCCATCACCGGCGTCTTGAAGCGCACGTAGTTGTGGATGTCCGCGTAGAACGCCGCTCGCGGGTACGTCTCCGCGTCGATGTTCAGGCTCGCTGGCAGGAAGATGTACGTCTCGACGAGGTAGCGCGTCTCATCGTCCGCCCCGGACGGCTGGTACTCGAGCTTGAGCTCGAACTGCTTCCGGTCGTGGACGTCCAACCGGTTCTGCAGCAGTGGAGGTGAGGGGGCGTGAGTCACCCCTTCACTGTACGTCACATCCCTGTCACATGACAGCGACCCCCCCGTAACAGTCGCCGAGGAGTGAACCGGAGGGCTCAGCCCTCGGTGCCGGTGCGGGAAACGGGGGCGGCGGGGGTGGCGGCCGGCTGGGGCGCGGACTTCGGCTGAGGCTTCGCGTTCCACACCCGGGTGGCCAGCAGCAGGCCCAGCACGGCCAGCGGCAGCATCGCCGTGGGCCAGGCCGACCAGGCGGAGGGATCCTTCGCCTCATCCCCCGCCGGGAGCAGCTTGCCGAGCAGGAGGGACTGGGTGGCGGTGCCCAGGTAGACGAAGCCGTCGATGATGCCCACCGCGACACCGGCGTTCTTCCGCCCGCCGAAGTCCATGCTCGCGGTCCCGGACAGCATCCCATGCACCCCGATGATGCACAGGGACATGAACACCACCGTCCAGCCCAGCATCGGCGAGCCGAGCACGAAGAAGACCACCACCGAGCCCAGGCTCATCCCTCCGTACAGCACCGCCGCCACCGGCCCGCGGCGCGAGTCGAAGACGTGATCCGAGATGACGCCCGCGAACATGCCTCCGAGGATTCCCGCCACGCACAGCAACATGCCCCAGTTGCTCGGCACGAAGCTCTCCTTGATCCCCGTCTGGGCGGCGAAGATGGGGTACCAGTGCATGATGGCGTTGCGCAGGAAGCCGCTGCAGAACTCGATGGCGATGATGGTGAGGATGACCGGCTGCGAGAGCATGCGCTTCGCCACCTCCACCACGCCCAGCGCCGGGCCGGTGTCACCCGAGGACGCATCCGCGGTGTCGAAGTCCTGGTGCCCCGCCTTCCCCGGGGTGTCCCGGATGACGACGAAGTCCAGCACCAGGAAGACGGCGAGCAGCGCGGCCGGGATGAAGAACCCCCACCACGTGGGCAGGTTGCTGACGATCCGCTTGCCCCAGT
>QKJM01000256.1 GCA_003249315.1 Archangium sp. | reverse complement strand
CGCGCGCGCGGCTACACCCTGGGGCACTTTCCGCAGTCCTTCGAGCTGTCCACGCTGGGGGGGTGGATCGCCACCCGCTCGCGGGGGCAGCAGTCGCTCGGCTACGGGCGAATCGAGAGCCTCTTCGCCGGGGGACGGCTCGAGTCCCCCGCCGGCTCGCTGACGCTGCCGGCCTTCCCCGCCTGCTCCACCGGCCCGGACGTGCGGGAGTTCGTGCTCGGCTCGGAAGGACGCCTGGGCATCCTCACCGAGGCCACGGTGCGCATCAGCCCTCTGCCCGAGCGCGAGGACTTCCACGCCCTCTTCTTCCTCGACTGGGAGCGAGCCCGCACCGCCGTGCGTGAGCTGGTGCAGAGCGGCGCGCCCCTGTCCATGCTGCGCCTGAGCACCCCCGAGGAGACGCGCCTCAACCTCGCGCTGGCCGGACATCCGCGACTGGTGGGCCTGCTCTCGGGCGCGCTCGCGCTGCGGGGCGTGGAGGCGGAGGGGTGCATGCTGGTGCTGGGCCTGTCCGGCAGCGAGCGCACGGTGGCCTTCGCCCGACGCATGGCGTTGGAGCTCGCCCGCGGACACGGCGCGGTGCGCATGCCGCTGCTGGGAGGCAAGTGGCGCCAGGGCCGCTTCCGGGCGCCCTACCTCCGCAACGCGGCCTGGGAGTGCGGCTGGGGCGTGGACACCGTGGAGACGGCGACCACCTGGAGCAACCTGCCCCGCCTGCTCGCCGCGGTCGAGGACTCGCTCCGCGGCGCCCTGGCCGGGCAGGGAGAGCGGGTGCTCGCCTTCACCCACCTCTCACACGTCTACCCGAGCGGCTCCAACCTCTACACCACCTTCCTCTTCCGCCTGGGGGCCGAGGCCGACGAGACGCACGCCCGCTGGTTCGCGCTCAAGACGGCCGCCAGCCGCGCCATCGTCGCCCATGGAGGCACCATCAGCCATCAGCACGGCGTGGGGATGGACCACCTGCCCTACCTCGAGGCGGAGAAGGGGGCCCTCGGCCTCGCCGCCATCCGACAGGTGGCGAAGACGTTCGATCCCACGGGCCTGCTCAACCCGGGCAAGCTCGTCTGAAGCAGCGCAGTGGGGGGAGTACCGCATGTCCGAAGCCGATCGTCGCGACGCACGCTGGCGGGCGCTGGAGCAGCCCTGGGACATCCTCGTCATCGGGGGAGGCATCACCGGAGCCTCCATCCTGCGGGAGGCCTCCCGGGCGGGGTTGAAGGCCCTGCTGGTGGAGCAGCGAGACTTCGCCTGGGGAACCTCCAGCCGCTCCACCAAGCTGGTGCATGGGGGCCTGCGCTACCTGGCCACCGGAGACCTGCATCTGGTGCGCGAATCCATCCGCGAGCGCAAGCGGCTGCTGGCCGAGGGACGAGGCCTGGTGGTGCCCCTCGACTTCGTCCTGGCCAGCCACCGGAGGGAAGGGACGAAGCGCTGGCAGGGCCGTCTCGGGGTGAGCCTCTACGAGCTGCTCACCGGCAGGTGGCCTCGCCGCTCCCTGGATGCGGAGGCACTTCACCAGTGGGAGCCCACGCTCGTCCAGGAGGAGGGCCTCGTCGGGGTGCCCTATGACGAGGCCTGGGTGGACGATGCGCGCCTGGTGCTGCGCATCCTCCACGAGGCCACCGCCGCGGGTGGACTGGCGCTCAACTACACGCGCGTCACCGACCTGCTGCGCGAGGAGGGCCGCGTGGCCGGCGCACGGGTGGAGGACGTCATCGGGCACCGCACCGCCACCATCCGCGCTCGCGCCGTCATCAACGCCACTGGTGTGTGGGCCGACCAGGTGCGCTCCCACCTGTTGTCCGCCGCGCCAAAGCTGCGCCCGCTGCGCGGCAGCCACCTCGTCTTCCCTCGCGAGCGCTTCCCCCTCGCGCACGGCGTCAGCTTCCGGCACCCGCACGACAAGCGCTTCGTGTGCGCGGTGCCCTGGGAGGACTCCACGCTGGTGGGCACCACGGACCTGGATCACGACCGGCCGCTGGACGAGGAGCCCTCCATCACCCCCGCCGAGGTGGCCTACCTCCTGGACGCGGTGGAGGCCGAGTTCCCCGACCTCGGTCTCACGCTGGACGACGTGGTGTCGTGCTACGCGGGCGTACGGCCCGTCATCTCCTCCGGCAGGAGCGACCCCTCCAAGGAGCCGCGCGAGCACCTCGTCCTCGACGAGGAGGGGCTCGTCACCGTCACCGGCGGCAAGCTGACCACCTGCCGCGCCATCGCCCATGATGCCCTGAAGGCCCTGCGGCGCCGGCTGCCCGAGCTGGCCTCTCTGGGGCGCGAGGAGCCCTTCCTCGACACACCTCCCTCCCTGGATGACCAGCCCCTGTCCCCACCGGCCCGCCTCCGTCTGCAGGGGCGCTACGGCGCGGACGCCCTCGCCGTGGTGACGGCCGCAGGGCCGGGAGAGCTGGAGCCCGTCCCCGGAAGCTCCACCCTCTGGGCCGAGCTGCGCTGGGCGGCCCGCAACGAGTCCGTCGTCCACCTGGAGGATCTGCTGCTGCGGCGCACGCGACTGGGACTGCTCCTGCCCGGGGGTGGCGAGTCACTTCTCCCCGAGCTCCGCGGCCTCTGCCAACAGGAACTCGGGTGGCCCGACGCGCGCTGGGGAGCCGGGGTCCGCTCCTACCTGACGCTCTGGCGCACCCACTACGCTCCTCCCGAGCGAGGGAGCCTCCCCTCCGCCCGGCCCCTCAACACACCGGAGGAGGAACGACCGACCGTGGCCTCGGCGGTCCATCCCCCCGAAATCCAGAGCCTGTAGCGTCCCCCTCGGTTTGAATCCCAACCAAATCGACCGGAAGCCCGGTATTCGATAGAGTGGGGAACCATGACTTTCTGGAGCCGGAAGCTGTGGATTCTCGGGGGTTTGTGCGTAGCGCTGGGAGGGTGTGCGACGGCGAAACAAACGGTGCCGGTACAGCGCTACAGCCTGGGTCTGCTGGCCCGCGCGGACTACCGCGACTACGCCGGGGCCAAGGCCAATATCTGTGAAGCGGAGCCGCGCTGGCTGACGGACGAGCTGAGCGCGGTGAACGGGCTGATGGCGCGCTTCCTCTCCTCGACGGATCAGGCGTTGGATCCGGAGGGAGTGGAGCACGACAAGCACCTGGAGATGCTCAAGCAGGCCAGCGAGACGCTGGGCTCGGTGCTGGACGTACACGAGGCCAACCTGACGTCGATGAAGGCGTGTGCCTTCGCCACGAAGGGGGCCTTCCCGGAGCTGTCGCGGCGCGGGAAGGATCTGCTGGACCGTGCGCGGTCACGGCTGGCGGATGCCCCCAAGGCGATCGAGGCCTCGGAGCTGAAGGAGAAGCAGCGGCTGTGGGTGGAGGAAGCACCCATGCGCGAGCAGACGGCGCGGCAGACCTGGTGCGCGAAGCGACCGGAGGTGGGCAACACCGACCTGTACTTCGCGCGCCAGTACACCAACGGGCGCACCGAGTGGCTCTTCTGCGACGGCCACGTCGTCGAGGTCGCCGCCAACGGGAACGAGCCCGTGCTCGTCTCCCCCCCGGGCCTGAGCTGGCGCGAGCGCCGCCGGGTCAAGCCGCCGCGCTACATCGAGGCGGCGCGCAACTACCCGCTGGAGGAGATCGAGCGGATGCCCGGTACCGAGCTGCGAACGAGCTGGTTGAACCCGCCGACGGCCAGCGAGAGTTCTGGCGCCAGCCAGTGAGCCCGAGAGCATCGTGCGCATGATTCGTCCCGCCAATCCCTCGGACGTCCCCGTCATCGCCCGGCTCATCCGCGCGCTGGCCGAGTACGAGAAGCTCGCCCACGAGGTCGTCCTCCGCGAGGAGGACCTGCACCAGCACCTCTTCGGGGACCGGCGCTACGCGGAGGTCATCCTGGCCGAGGAGGGAGGCCAGGTGGTGGGCTTCGCCCTCTTCTTCCACAACTTCTCCACCTTCCTGGCCAGGCCGGGCCTCTACCTGGAGGACCTGTTCGTCCTGCCCGAGGCCCGGGGCAAGGGTCACGGCAAGGCGCTGCTCTCGCACCTGGCCAGGGTGGCCGTCGAGCGCGGCTGCGGGCGCTTCGAGTGGTCCGTGCTCGACTGGAACGCGCCGTCCATCGCGTTCTACAAGTCCTTCGGCGCGGTGCCGATGGAGGACTGGAGCATCTTCCGCCTCACCGGCGACGCGCTGCGGCGGCTCGCGAGTTCCGCCTGAGAAAAGGACGAGGACCCCGGGTCGTGCGCCCGGGGCCCTCGTCTTCCACCACGCCCGCCCTACTGCACCACGAAGCAATACGGGTTGCCCTCGGCGAACTGGAGGGCACCGGTGAACTGGGTGAAGCTCTCGGACACGCAGAAGTTGGCGTCGAACGTGACGTTCAGCCCGCCGTTGCTGACGGTGGTGTTCTGGATGGCCGGCTTCTGGACGTCCGTGGCCAGCGCACCGCTGGTCAGGTAGTAGCGGAGCGCGGTACGCAGCTCTGCATCAGTGGCCGGGAAGGTGCCCGTGGGCCGGTAGGCATCCACCTGGACCCTCACGCGCTTGGGCGCCGAGGCCGGGCAGAAGGCGGCGTCCACCGCGAAGATCTCCTTCGTCACACTGTAGATGACGGGTCCGATGTCCGAGGCGGGGTTGAAGGTGACACCCGCGTTCTGGATGTTCTGGCATGTGGGCTTGGGCACGAAGTCGCACAGCCCGCTGGAGGGGCAGAACTGGCCATAGGTACACGTGCCCGGCGAGGGCGAGGCCGGGCTGCAGGTCGCGGCCGACTCGCACTGGCCCGTGGTGAGGTTGCAGTTCTGGCCGGCGCCACAACTGTCGTAGGTACACCCCGCTCCCGAGGAGGCCCGGCACTGGCCCGTGCTCTGCTCGCACGTGTAGCCGGACGGACAGTCGTTGTCGCTGCCACACTTCGTCACGCAGATCTCGAACGCGTCCGAGCAGATGGTCGACGTGCCGGTGGCATCCCCCCCCGCGCAGAGCGCGTCCGTCTGACACTTGCAGATGCGGGCCTCCGGGCTGGTGCCCGCCAGCACCTCGCAGTTCTTCGCCGTATCGGGGCAATCCGCGGAGGTCTCGCACGTCTGCACGCAGACCTGGGCCCTCGGGTGGCAGATCTCACCCGCGGAGCAGTCCGCATTGGTCGTACACTCGCCCCCCAGCTCCTCGCCGCCACCGCATGCGCTCAGCATCGAGACGGAGACGCCCAGACACAGTGCCATCCATAGCGATCGGGCCTTCATGTGCATCCTCCTGTTCGTGCCTCCAGGGCACGTGGCCTCGCAGCGAGGCCCGCGTTCGAGCAAGCGCGATAGCCGGCCCGCCCGCCGGGCATCAATCCAGCGCTCGCCGGTGCATCCACGCAGCTCCCACCAGCCAACACCTCCCTGGCGCGCTCGGTTCACCGGCTGACGTCCGCCCCCGACTCGCGTCCACCCGTGTCTGCTCCCGGCAGATTCTCGGAATCCCACCTTCCCCCCCCTTCGGGTCGCATGCGTCGAGGACGACCGCTCTCCTCGTCGCTCCGCTTTTGCGCCCCGACATGACATCCTCCCCAGCGAGTGAGGATGCATGGAGTGCTTCGATGACGAGATGCTCGCGCGCATGCGCGAGGGGCGGCTTCCCCCGGAGGAGGCACGACGGGTCACCGAGCACGCGAGCGGCTGCGCACGCTGCACCGAACGGCTGGAGGCCGACGGACGTCGCACACTCGTAGAGCGCCACACCCAGGTCATCGACACGGGAAACCCGACGGTTTCCCTGAGGCAGACCGGACGCGAGGAGGTCCCGGAGCTCGTCCGCGGGACGCCGTTGGATCGCTACGTGGTGCTGGAGCTGCTGGGCAAGGGCGGTATGGGGACGGTGTACGCAGCCTACGACTCGGTGCTGGACCGGAAGGTGGCGCTGAAGCTGCTGCCGCCCGGGGATGCCGAGGGACCCGGCGAGGTGAGCGCGGGGAGGGCCCGGCTCCTGCGCGAAGCCACGGCCATGGCCAGCCTGAACCACCCCAACGTCGTGGCCATCTACGACGTACACCAGCACGGCGCCCAGGTGTTCATGGCCATGGAGCTGGTGGACGGGCAGACGCTGAAGCAATGGCTGAGGGAGAAGCCCCGGAGCTGGAGGGAGATCCTCTCCGCCTTCCTGGCCGCGGGCCGCGGGCTGGCCGCCGCGCACGCCGCCGGACTCATCCACCGCGACTTCAAGCCCACCAATGTCCTGGTGGGCCGGGAGGGTCGCGTCCGGGTGACGGACTTCGGACTGGCCCGCAGGCGCGCGGCCCCACCTCCCGAGCCATCCTCCCCCGAGAGCCCGGAGGAGAAGCCCTCGAGCCCCGTGTTCGCCAGCCCGTTGGCGCCACACAATCTGCTGGAGCTGGAGCTGACTCAGAACGGAGCCAGGATGGGCACTCCAGCCTACATGTCTCCCGAGCAGCACCGCGGCCTCCCAGCCGACGCGCGCAGCGACCAGTTCTCCTTCGCGCTGGCCCTGTGGGAAGCGCTCTACGGCGAGCACCCCTTCGATGGGGACTTCTCCTCCTCACGCCTCGACAACGTGCTGGCTGGCCGCCTCCGCCCGCCTCCGGCCCACGCCAAGGTGCCCCCCTGGGTGCATCGCGCGCTGGTGCGAGCCCTCAGCCTCCAACCGGCAGAACGCTACCCTTCGCTGGACACGCTGCTGGCCATCCTGGAGAGGGATCCCGCCCAGGTGCGCCGCCGCCGGCTGGTCACCACGGCCATCCTCGTGCTGGTGGCCGGCTCGAGCCTGCTGGCCTACAGCGGCTGGCAGCAGCGCACGGCCCTGCTCTGCACCGGCGCTCCCGAACGGCTCGCGGGCATCTGGGATGCCTCGCGCCAGCAGGCCATCGAGAAGGCCTTCCTGGCCACGGGGCGCCCCTATGCCGGGGACAGCTGGGAGCGCGTGCGGGACTCCCTGCGCGCCTACACCGGAGCCTGGGTGGAGATGCACCGGGAGACGTGCCAGGCCACGCGCATCCGCGGCGAGCAGTCCGAGTCCGTCATGTCCCTGCGCATGGCGTGCCTGGAGGGCCGGCGTCAGGAGCTGGCCGCCCTCACCGAGGTCTTCTCCGAGGCCGACGGCACGGTGGTGGAGAAGGCCGTCTCCGCCGCCGGCTCCCTTCACCCGCTCCAGGGCTGCGCGGACATGGGGCTGCTGCTGGCCGAGGTGAAGCCGCCGGAGGACGCCACCACGCGCCAGGCCGTGGAGACCGTGCGCGCCCAGCTCGCCCGCGTCAGGGCGCTCGCCGAGGCCGGCAGGCTCAAGCAGTCCCTGGAGCTGGCCGCCTCCGTCACCCGCCAGGCCAGCACCCTCGGCTACAAGCCCGTCCACGCCGAGGCCCTTCTCCAGCAGGGCCTGGCGAAGATCCTCTCTGGAGAGAGCCAGGATGTGCCCGCCCTGCTCCAGGAGGCGCTCTGGCTGGCGCATGCCTCCCGACACGACACCGTGGCCGCGGCCGCCAGCGTGAGATTGATGGGCTACTACAGCCTCCGGGGTCCCCAGGAAGAGGCCGAGCGGTGGAGCCCATTCGCGAAGGCCGCGCTGGAGCGGCTGGGTGACGACGGCGAGCTACGCGCCACCTTCCTCAACAACCGGGGCATGGCGCTCTACCGGCAGAGCAACTTCGCCGAGGCCTACGAGTCCTTCGACAAGGCCTTCGCCCTCGCCCAGGAACAGCTCGGCCCCGCCCACTCCACGACGCTGCGCTATTTCAGCAACGCCCTGGCGGCGCTCTCCAACCTGGACCGCTTCGACGAGACGCTCCGGGCCCAGCAGGCGCTCGTCCGCATGGCGGAGACGACCCTCGGCCCCCGCCACCCCTTCCTCTCCCTTCCCCTGATGAACCTGGCGGCCAGCTACTCCGACCAGGGACGGCTCGATGAAGCACGCCAGGCCCTGGATCGGGTGTACGAAATCGGCCAGCAGGCATACGGGCCCCACTCGGAGAAGTGGGCCAGCTACTACGAGGCACGCGGCAACCTGGAGTTCGCCCAGGCTCATGATGCCGAGGCCCTGCGACACTACGAGGAGGCCCTGCGTCTGTACCGGGAACTCGAAGGCCCGGAGAGCCCCCGAACGCTCATGTCGATGCTCAACATCGTCCGGCTCCAGCTCGTGCAGGAGCGGGTGTCCGAGGCGCAGCGGACCCTCCAACAGGTGCTGGAGCTGACGAAGAAGGAGCCTCGGAAGTACGCGCAAATCCAGGCCGCGGCCCTGCACAACCTCTCCAACGTCCACGACATGCAGGGCCACCATGACAAGGTGCTCCGGCTGCGGCAACAGGCGCTGGAGCTGCGCGAGCAGCAGTGGGGCCCCGAGCACATCAACACGGCGCTGGCGCGCCTGAACGTCGCCAGCGGCTACATCGATCTGGGTCGACCGGAGAGCGCGCTCTCGCTCGTCGAGCAGGTGCTGCCCCTCTTCGAGAAGGCGTTCGACAACGAGTCCCCCACCGGCACCATGCCCCTGGCCATCAAGGGCGAGGCACTGCAGCGGCTGGGTAGGTCGGACGAGGCGCTCCCGCTACTCGAGCACGTGCTCCAGGTTCTCGAGCACCGCCCCGAGCGTCCCGAGTACACCGCTGAGGTGCGCTTCATCCTGGCCCGGGCCCTCTGGGACACCGGGAAGGAAGAAGCGCGCGCACTCCAGCTCGCCAACACCGCGCGCGGCGTCCTCTCCCACAGGCCCCTCCTCTACAAGAGAGAGCTGGCCGAACTCGACGCCCTGCTGGTGCGTCACTCCCGGCCAGCCCCCTCCGTGTCGAGGACCCCGCCGTGAGCCCTCCTGGGAGCCGGAGGCGGAACTCGCCTCAGTGCTCCTCCTGGGTGACACGCTCGCGCAGGAGGAAGAGCTCGGCCAGCAGGTTGTCCACCGGCGCGTAGGCATCCGTGAGGACCAGCGCCGGCCCCGCGGAGAGGTAGGCCTCGACCTCCTCTCGAGACACCGCCGCCGTGCGGGGCTTTTCGATCCCCTGGCTCCTCACCAGCGCCCGCAGCGCCTCCACGTCGAGGGACTGCTCCGAGCCGGTGACGACGTACACGCTCTGCCCTCTCGACCGGCCGCGCGCATCATGGAGGAGCTCCACGTGCGGGAACGCCTCCTTCATCGTCCGCACCGCCGAGCGCAGGAAGGCCCCCCGGGGAATCTCGTCGATGACGCTCAGCAGGTACACGCCGTCCGGCTTGAGCAGCGAGCGCACGAGCGCATCGTACTCGCGCGTCATCAGGTGGTAGGGCACCGACAGGTCATTCACCGCGTCCTGGATGATGAGATCGTACGCCCCCCGCTCCGCCATCTCCTGGAGGAACTGCCGCCCGTCCAGGTTGTACGAGGCGATGCGCGTGTCCCGCTTCACGCCGAACTGCTCCAGCGCGATGCGCGTGACGGCCGGATCTATCTCCACCACCTCCACGCGCGCCTGGGGCACGTACGTCTCCACCCAGCGCGGCAGCACGTAGCCTCCGCCGCCAATCACCAGCACCCGCGGGGCGGCGGTGCGCGCGGCCGCCTGACGCACGAACTCCGCGTGGATGTAGTCGTGCGGATAGCCGAGGAAGCTCGGATCCTTCAGGTCCACCAGGGTGTGGGTGAGGTGATCCAACTTCATCGCCTGGAGCTGCTTGCCCTCGTGCTCGAAGGAGAAGACCTCGATGCAGAAGTAGTCCGTCTCCTCCGAGCAGGGCGAGGAGAACAACCCCAGCGAGCCG
>QKJM01000407.1 GCA_003249315.1 Archangium sp. | reverse complement strand
GTCCTGCGCCTGGACCACGCCAACGCGGACGCGCTGCACTATCTAGAGGCTGCCCGGCACGACTCGGGCGTGGCCGCCAAACTTCCCGAGCCTCGGGCCCCTCGCGGTGACGCTGGCATCCAACCCCAGCCCATATCACCTCTCCCCACCTCTTTCGTCGCCGGCCGCTACCGCGTCCTCCGGCTCCTCGGCGAAGGTGGGCGGAAGCGTGTCTACCTGGCCCACGACCAGCGGCTTGACCGCGACGTTGCCTTCGCCGTCATCAAGACCGAAGGGTTGGATGCCCAGGGGCGGGAACGCGTGCAGCGCGAGGCTCAAGCCATGGCACGGCTGGGGGCGCATCCGAACCTCGTCGCCATCCACGACATCGGCGAGGAGGCAGCGGACGCCTACTTCGTCCAAGAGTACATGGGCGGCGGCGACCTCGCCGGGCTGCTCTCTGATGCGGAGGAGAAACGCCTTCCAATAGAGAAGGTGTTGCAGGTCGCTGGAGACGTCTGCCGCGGACTGGCCTTCATCCACCAGGGCGGCATCGTCCACCGCGACCTCAAGCCCGCGAACGTCTTCCTCGCCGCCGACGGCACAGCCAAGGTCGGCGACTTCGGCCTCGCCATGGCCGCCGACCTCACGAGAATCACCCAGCACGGCACCTTCATCGGCACCGTCGCCTACATGCCCCCGGAGCAGGCGGTGGGCGGAGACGTCGCCGCCCAGAGCGACCTCTACTCCCTCGGTGTCCTCCTCTACGAAGCGATCACGGGGAGGACACCGTTCGCGGGAGACGACCCCACGGCGATCATCTCCCAGCACCTGAACACCCCGCCGGTCGCTCCCTCCTGGCACCGGGAGGACTGTCCGCCTTCGCTGGAGAAGCTCGTCCTCTCGCTGTTGGAGAAGGACGCAGCCAAGCGGCCGAAGTCGGCGAACGACGTACTCAAGAGTCTCGAGTCCGTCGACCCCACGGAGCAGCCGATCGCGCGCAGCGAGGGACACGTGCTCGAACGGCTGGCACGGGGGGTCTTCGTGGGCCGGGAGAAGGAGCTGGAGCGTCTCCACACGGCCTTCGACGAGGCGATGAGCGGGCGGGGTGGGCTGGTGATGCTCGTCGGCGAGCCGGGCATCGGCAAGACGCGCACGGCCCAGGAGCTGGAGACCTACGCTCGCATGCGTGGTGCGCAGGTGCTCTGGGGGCGCAGTCACGAGCAGTCCGGCGCACCGGCCTTCTGGCCCTGGGTGCAGGTGGGACGCAGCTGGGGGGCAGGCAACGACCTCTCCGCGCTCACTCCCCTCCTCGCCTCCACCGGCGGCGACCTCGCACGCCTCTTCCCGGAGCTCCGGAACGTCGCGGGCTTCGCCGAGCCCCTGCCGTTGCAGGATGCGGCCGCCGCCCAGTTCCGCCTCTTCGACGCTTATACCAGCTTCATCCGGGCAGTCTCGGAGGAGAAGCCGACCGTCATCACCCTGGATGACCTCCACTGGGCTGATAAGCCAACGCTCCTGTTGCTGCAGCACATGGCGCGCGAGCTCTCGCGGATGCGCGTCCTCGTCGTCTGCACCTACCGCGACACCGACCTCGTACGCACCCATCCCCTCAGCGAAGCCCTGGCAAACCTGAACCGCGACCCCGGGTTCGAGCGGATCGTCCTCCGGGGACTGACGAAATCAGAGGTGCGCAGCTACATCGCCTCGACGGCGAACGTCGAGGTGAAGCCGGAAGTCCTGGACAGGATCTACGAGGAGACGGAAGGGAACCCCTTCTTCCTCTCCGAGGTGGTGAACCTCCTCACCGAGGAAGGCTCACTGGGCAAGGGCTCGGTCTCCGACATCGCAGTTCCCGACGGGGTGAAGGAAGCCCTCGGCCGCCGGCTCGACCGGTTATCGGAAGATGCAAACGGTCTGCTGCAGGTTGCAGCGGTGGTCGGGCGCGAGTTCGCCTACGACACGATGCGCCTCCTCCACGAGGGTGACGAGGACGCGCTATTGAAGCTGATCGAGGAGGGGCTGGACGCGCGGGTGATCGAGGAGATGGAGCAGCCGGGCCGCTACCGCTTCACCCACGCGCTGATGCAGGAGACGCTCCTGGGCGAGCTCTCCACCACGCGCCGCGTGCGCCTCCACGGCCAGGTGGGCGAGGCGCTGGAGCAACGCTGGGGCGACCGGGCTGAGGAGTATGCCAGCCGACTCGCCATGCATTTCGCGGAGAGCGCGATGCTGACGCCCACCCATGCTGAAAGAGCGGAGCACTACCTGGAGTCCGCAGCGCGAAAAGCCGAGGAGCGTGCAGCATTCTCCGACGCAGTTGAGTACCTGGAGAAACTGGCAGGACTCGTTTCAGCTCGGGCGGGCGAACCTGCACGCGAGGCCGGGATCCTCACAGAGCTTGGCCGAGTCGCCCAACAGGCGGTCGAGTGGCGCACCTCGTGGCGTAGCCTCCTTCGCGCGCTCGACCTCTATCGCCAGCTGGACGACGGCCTCGGCTTCGCCCGCGCTGCCTGGCATGTCGCACAGATAGCGACCTCGCGAGAGAGGCTAGTGGCTATCATCGACG
>QKJM01000195.1 GCA_003249315.1 Archangium sp. | reverse complement strand
CCGGCCCTCCTTTCTCAACCCGGGGTGCGCGACCCCCTCACCCCGTCCCTCTCCCTGGGGGAGCGGGTGGCGTCATCAGCTCTGGCGGAACTCTGCGTCCACCACGTCGTCCTTCGGCTTGGCCGAGCTGCCCGGCGCCGCCGACGGCTCCGCCTCGGCGCCCGGAGGAGGCGTCGCGCCCTCGGCGCCCGAGGCCTTGTACATCTCCTCGGCCACCTTGTAGCTGGCCTGCTGCAGCGCATCCAACGCGCTCTTGATGGCCGCTACGTCCTCGCCCTCACGCACGTCGTTGACGCCCTTGATGGCCGCCTCCAGCGAGGAGACCGCATCCGGCGAGAGCTTCTCGCGGTTCTCCTTCACCATCTTCTCCGCGGCGTACACCTGCGCCTCGGCCTGGTTCTTCGTCTCCACCAGCTCGCGCCGGGCCTTGTCCGCGGCCTCGTTGTCCTTCGCCGCGTTCACCATCTTCTCCACCTCGTCCTTCGCCAGACCGGACGAGTGGGAGATGGTGACCTTCTGCTCCTTGCCGGACGCCTTGTCCTTGGCGCTCACGTTGAGGATGCCGTTGGCGTCGATGTCGAACGTCACCTCCACCTGCGGCACGCCGCGCGGCGCCGGCGGAATCCCCGTCAGGTGGAAGCGGCCCAGGCTGCGGTTGTCACCCGCCATGTCCCGCTCACCCTGCAGCACGTGGATCTCCACCTGCGTCTGCCCGTCCGCCGCCGTGGAGAACGTCTCCGACTTGCGCGTGGGGATGGTGGTGTTGCGCTCGATGAGCTTCGTCATCACCCCGCCCAACGTCTCCACGCCCAGCGACAGCGGGGTGACGTCCAGCAGGAGGATGTCCTTCACCTCGCCCGAGAGCACGCCGGCCTGCACGGCCGCGCCCACCGCCACCACCTCGTCCGGGTTCACCGAGCGGTTCGGCTCCTTGCCGAACAGCTTCTTCACCGCCTCCTGAACCCGCGGGATGCGCGTGGAGCCACCCACCAGCACCACCTCGTGCAGCTCGCCGGCGCTCAGCCCCGAGTCCTTCAGGCACTTGCGGCACGGCTCCAGCGAGCGCTCCACGAGCTCGTCGATCATCGCCTCGAACTTCGCCCGCGTCAGCTTGATGTTCAGGTGCTTCGGGCCCGAGGCATCCGCCGTGAGGAACGGCAGGTTGATCTCCGTCTCCATCGTGCTGGACAGCTCGATCTTCGCCTTCTCCGCCGCCTCCTTCAGGCGCTGGAGCACCATCTTGTCCTTGGCCCCGTCGATGCCCGTGTCCTTCTTGAACTCGGCGATCAGCCAGTCCATCACCTGATGGTCGATGTTGTCGCCGCCCAGGTGGGTGTCACCGTTGGTGGCCAGCACCTCGACCACGTTCTCCCCCACCTCCAGGATGGAGATATCGAACGTGCCGCCGCCGAAGTCGTAGACGGCGATCTTCTCGTCCTTCTTCTTGTCCAGGCCGTACGCCAGCGCGGCCGCCGTCGGCTCGTTGACGATGCGCCGCACGTCCAGCCCGGCGATCTCCCCCGCGTCCTTGGTCGCCTGCCGCTGGGCGTCGTTGAAGTACGCCGGGACGGTGATGACCGCCTCCGTCACCTTCTCGCCCAGGTAGTTCTCCGCGGCCCGCTTGAGCTTGAGCAGCACCTGCGCGGAGATCTCCGGCGCGCTGTACTGCTTGCCGTCGATCTCTACCCGCGCGTCACCGTGCGGCCCCTTCTCCACCTTGTAGGGGACGAGCTTCGCCTCCTCGGAGACCTCCTCGTACCGCCGGCCCATGAAGCGCTTGATGGAGTAGATCGTCCGTTCCGGATTGGTGATGGCCTGCCGCTTGGCCACCTGCCCCACCAGCCGTTCCCCGTCCTTGGCGAACGCGACGACCGAGGGCGTCGTCCGGCTTCCTTCCTCGTTGGTGAGAACCTTGGGCTCGCGACCCTCCATGATCGCCACCACGCTATTGGTGGTGCCCAGGTCGATGCCGATGATCTTGCCCACGGTATGTAACCTCCCGGAATGACTGCGAAAAATCGCGTCGAAGCCTGATTGCTTCCTGATGTGTGACCAACGTAACCACCCACCCGGAGGTGTCAAACCGCGTCAGCCGCGCGCCACTGGACTGCCACGGGTGCGTAACGCACTCTCCACTCCCGCCACCCTCCGGTAGCAACCCGCCGGGCGTCCGCCCAGTACCCAACTCCGCAACCCACTGAAAAGACTAGGCTTCCTTCCCGATGACGCCCTGCGTCAGTCGCTGGCGAGAAAACTGCACTGGCCGAAGGTGCGTTGTCCTCGGGCAACCACCTGTCCCTACCTTGGAGCCTACTTCTATGCTGGTACAGCCGCTTCGTTCCGTGGATCCCCGCCAGATACCGGCGGTGTGCGGGGTGCGAGAGCACAAGGTTGCGGTGCTGCTGAACGCGAATGCCCGGCGGGTGGACGCGAGGCTCGTGAAGTCGCTTTCGCACGTGGTGCCGGCGCAGGATCTCTTCCTGTCGCGGTCGGAGCTGGACTGCCGGCGCATCATCCAGACGGTGCTGGAGCGGAACTATCCGATGGTGCTGACGGGAGGCGGGGACGGCACCTTCATGGGCTTCGTGGACGAGGTGTTCCGGCAGGTGGATCCACGGGGGCGCTTCGCGGGAGGGAAGGCGCCGCGCTTCGGGGTGCTGAGGCTCGGCACGGGCAACGGGCTGGCCTCGTACGTGAACGCGGGCCACGGAGAGGAAGGCATCCTCCAGGACGTGGTGAGGACGAAGGCGGGGGAGGTGCAGGGCCTCCGGCGGATGGATCTGCTGATGGTGGACGGCCGGCGCACGCAGTTCGCGGGGCTGGGGGTGGATGGGAAGCTGCTCAACGACTACCTGTGGGTGAAGAGCACGCTGGCGCGGGGGATGCTGCGCAAGATGATGACGGGGCCGGGAGGCTACTTCTCGGCGATCGCGCTCAAGACGGTGCCGCACTACCTGGTGAACCCGACGTGGGTGGAGTGCGAGGTGACGAACACGTCGATGAGCGAGGCGTACCGGCTGGGGCCGGACGGGCAGCCGGTAGGCGAGCCGATCGCCCCGGGGGAGACGCTATTCCGGGGGCGGCTGATGATGGCGGCGGCGGCGACGATGCCGTTCTACGGGTACAGCTTCAAGATGTTCCCGTTCGCGGGGCAACGGCGGGGAATGATGCACCTGCGGCTGGGCCAGGTCACGGCGACGGGAGTGCTGACGAACCTGCCGAAGCTATGGGCGGGCCGCTGGTTCCCAGCGGGAGTGCATGACTTCTACGTGAAGGAGGCGCGAATCCGCCTCGCGAGGCCGATGCCCTTCCAGGTGGGAGGAGACGCGGCGGGCTACCGCGAGGAGGTGACGCTGGCCATGGCGCCGGAGCCGGTGGAGTTGCTGGACTTCCAGGGGACGGCAAACTGAGCACAACCCCCCCCTCTCCCTCTGGGAGAGGGACGGGGTGAGGGTGCCGAGAATCCCGTGATACGGGTGCCGAGGACCCCGGAATACGGGTCCCCAGAGCAAGCCCACGTGGCCCCTACCCGCGATCCAGCGAGGCCGGAGGCCGCTCCCCTTCCTCCTTGCGGCGAGCGACGACGAACGCGTAGCTGGAGGAGGCCTTGCCATTCTGCTCCCGGTGCAGGGCGATCTCCTCGCTGAGGAAGGAGGTGCGCTCGGAGGGAGCCTGCTCGAGGTGGGACGCCAGCTCGCCGTAGAGCAGATCGAGTTCGGCATCCTGGAGGGACTCGACGGACTCGGGCTCGAAGCCGGACTGGGAGAGGATGAAGAGGAGGTTGCTCGGAGAGGGCAGAGGCGACCCGAGGCGCCGCTCCCAGAAATCGAGCACGGCCCGGGGAACCACCCGGCCCACGCGCACCGGATGGATGAGGCCCACCCGCCCATCGCGACCCAGGAGGGGCCGGAACGAGCGCAGCGCCTCGGCGAAGGGCAGGAGGGTGCGGCTCTGGCAGAGGACGGCATCGAACTCGCCCTCGGGGAGATCGGGCTGTGAGGGCTCCACCCGGCGTACCTCGACGCGCCCCTGCAACCCCAGCAAGCGAACCCGCTCCTGGAGCGAGGCGAGCATGGCCTCATTCGAGTCCGAGGCCACCACCGAGCAGCCAAACTCCTGGGCCAGGACCACACTGGATGAACCGGAGGGGCCGCAGCCCAGATCCAACACGCGGCCGCCCTCCTCCAACTGCGCCACCTTCGCGAAGCGCCGGGTGACGGCCTCCGAGCTGAAAGGGCGCCGAGCGGTATCAGGGAAGTAGAGCGGGAAGGGCTCGGCCGGGCTCATGGGGGAACCGTTCTACACCGCCGCCACCGGGATCGCCACTATCCCCTCCCCAGGAGGGAGGGGAAGCGGGCGGGCCCCACCCAGGAGGCTCTCAGAGGTAGTAGACGACCCGCTCGTCCGCATGGAGCTGGGTATAGATGGAGCGGCGGTGCTCCTCGGACAGGAGGTACACGGAGACGCTCACCGAGACGTAGCGGCCGCGGCTGCTGGGCTGCTCGCGGACGGAGTCCGGGGAGATCTCCGACCCCATGAGCCGGCGGAAGAGTCCGCGCACGTACTCGACGAAGTCGGACTCCTGCCGGCCCATGACCTTGAAGGTATAGACGGTGGGGTACTCGATGAGGGGCTTCTTCTCCTCCTCCTCTCCGGAAGAGGAGGAGAAGGTGCGGGGGGGACCGTCTCCCTTGGACTGCATGAGGGCTCCTGACTGGGGCGCAGAGGGGAATTGTTAGAGGAGATTGGCCGCGAGCTCGGCCAGGGCGCTGCGCTCGCCCTTCGTCATGGTGATGTGGCCCGCGATCTTCTCGTTCTTGAACCGGTTGACCGTGTGGACGAGCCCGTTGCTGGTCGCATCCACGTAGGGGTTGTCTATCTGGAACGGGTCGCCGGTGAGGATGATTTTCGTGTTGTCGCCCACGCGGGTGATGATGGTCTTCACCTCGTGAGGCGTGAGGTTCTGGGCCTCGTCGATGATGATGTACTGGTTGGGGATGGAGCGCCCGCGGATGTAGGTGAGCGCCTCGATCTCGATCAGCCCCAGATCTATCAGCTCGTGGTAGCCGCGGCCGGCCTTCTTGTCGGCGCGGCTGAAGTTCATGAGGAACTCCACGTTGTCGAAGATGGGCTGCATCCAGGGGTTCATCTTCTCCTCGAGGGTGCCGGGGAGGTAGCCGATGTCCCGGCCGAGGGGGAAGACGGGCCGGCTGACGAGCAGCTTCTGGTACACCCCCTCCTCGGTCACCTTGTGCAGCCCGGCGGCGATGGCCAGCAGCGTCTTGCCGGTGCCCGCCTTGCCGACGATGGTGACGAGCTTCACCTCGTCGTTGAGGAGCAGATCCAACGCGAAGCTCTGCTCCATGTTGCGAGGACGGATGCCCCACACCCCCTGGGTGCTGGGGCGGTGGAGAGGCGTCACCCGGCTCCGGGACGCATTGAAGCGGCCCATGGCGGTGTGGGAGGGGTTGAGCTCGTCCTTGAGGAGGATGAACTGGTGGGGAAGGAGCGCGTCGTGCCCGGAGAGCTCCACCTCGGCGCCGGCCTTGTACATCTGATCCACCACCTCGCCGGGGACGAGGCGCTCGGAGAAGCCGGTGTAGAGCTCGGTGATCTCCACGCGCTCGGCGTCATAGTCCTCGGCGCGCAGGCCCAGCGCGTCCGCGCGGATGCGGAGGTTGGCGTCCTTGGTGATGAAGACGGCCTGGGTCTGGGGCTCGCTCTCCATCAGATCGATGGCCACCGCGAGGATGCGGTTGTCCATCAGGTTGCTGTCCGCGAGGGAGAGGGGCAGCTCCCTGTTGGTGAACGATACGCGCAGCATGCCCCCGTTGGGCAGGCGCACACCTTCCTTCAGCGAGCCCTCCTCGCGGAAGGAGTCCAGGTAGCGCGCCACCAGGCGCGCGTTGCGCCCCAGCTCGGAGAGATCGCGCTTGAACTGATCGATCTCCTCGATCACGTAGATGGGGATGACGACGTTGTGTTCCTTGAAGCTGTAGATGGAGCGAGGGTCGTGGAGAAGGACGTTGGTATCGAGGATGAAGTTCTTTCGCATCGTGGGGATCGCGACCTCTGTGTGTTCGACCGCTGTGACCGACCGTGCGACGGGACTCCGACTGACCACATCTTCGTCTGACTGCCGACCTGAACATAAGGCCGGCCTCCCACACAGGCAGCCACACGGAGCACCGGGAGGCCCACCTGAGAGGTGTAACGCGTAGGATACCTGGGGGAGTCCCGGAGGAGGACGGTCGCGCGAACCGGAGTCCTCCAGTTCACGACATCTCCGACCTTCCCCGGTGTCGGGGCGGAGACATCCCGGGCTGCACGAACGAGCGGAGGCTCGTCGGCCCGTCGGCGGTCAGACGTAGCGGAGCTCGACGAGGGTGTACTCGATCTCCCCGCGGGGGCGGATGACCTCCACGGTGTCCCCTACCCGCTTGCGCAGGAGGGCCCGGGCCAGGGGGGACTCCACGCTGATGCGGCCGCCGGCGGTGTCGATCTCATCGGAGCCGACGATCTGATAGGTGACCCGGTTCTCGTCCTCGTCCTCGAGGGTGACGGTGGCGCCGAAGTAGACGCGGTCGGTGTCGGTCTGCTCGGAGGGGACGACGATGGTGGCGGAGTCCAGGCGCTTCTGGAGGAAGCGGATGCGCCGGTCGATCTCCCGCAGGCGCTTCTTCCCGTAGATGTACTCGGCGTTCTCCGAGCGATCGCCCTGGGCGGCGGCGGCGGAGACCTCGGCGGTGACCTTGGGACGCTCCTCGTTGAGGAGGCGCAGCAGCTCCTTGTGCATGCGCTCGGCCCCGGAGCGGGTGAGGTAGCGGCGATGGCCGGAGGAGACCTTCTCCTCCTCTTCCTCCTCCCCTCCTCCCAGCTCCACCTCGTGCCCGTCGCGCTCCTCGAGGGTTTTCTTGGAATTCCGGACGTCTCGACGCATGGGGCTTTGTATAGCGCCTCTGGAGACCGGAGGCAGGGAGGATGCGTGCGGGCGAAGCGCTGTCCGGCGTTCAGCAGGAGGAGGAGGAGGAGCGAATCACCAGTAGAAGTCCGGAAGGAGTACTGGTAGAGAGCGCCTTCGAAACGCCGGGGTTGCAAAAATCGGCGAGCCGACGAAAAAAGAATAGTGCGAGTCGCTAGCTCAGCTGGTAGAGCACCGGCCTTTTAAGCCGAGGGTCGGGGGTTCGATCCCCCCGCGACTCAAATGGGTCCCCGTCGTCTAGAGGCCCAGGACGCTGGCCTTTCAAGCCGGTAACACGGGTTCGAATCCCGTCGGGGACACATATCAGTAGAGGAAAAACGCGGGGTTGGACGGTCAAACCGTCCAGCCCCGTCCGTTTTCGTCCACCCGAGTTGCGTTAGAGGTGCGTTAGGCCGGAGCGGTGCGGGCAGCCGGGAGGATGCTCGCGGATGAGCACCCCTGACCTGCCCCACCTGCGCGGCACTCGCGGTGCTCGGCCGAGCCGGGGAGTTGACGGGCGGGAAGTCACCCTGGCCGGCACTCGGCCAGGCTCGCGGCGTCTGGTACAGCGCGCATTCAGGTCCCGCCCCGCCACGAGCGAAGGGGCGCTTTTCGCGTCACTGTCCGCGAGAGTACGCCCACTGGCACCGATACCCTCCTGGGAGCCCTCCACAGGCCCGAGCTGCGGCTGCCGTGTGCCACCGATCCCCCGCGTGCTCGTCCCTTGATGTCGGGGCGGGCAGACATACTCCGAACAGTCCCACCAGGACCCGCTAGGTCCTGAATTGACCGGAGGATGTAGTCATGCGTTTCCGAGCATGCATCGCACTACTGCTTTTTGTCACAGCCTGCGCAACGTCAGCGCCCAGCCCAAGAGAGCCAGCAGCCCGGGATCCGAGGCTCGCCAACCTCCAGCGAGCGGCGATGCTGCCCTGGACGGACGGGGGGCGGTGCGCCGTCCAAGCGGCTTCCGAGCCCTGGCCCGTGCTGGCGGAGCGGTGCTTTCATGCCCTCGACCATGACCGGATCGAGTTTCACGACCCCACAGGACGATGCGCTGTCGCCTCGGCGGGTGCCGCTGCGATGGGACTCGGGGTCTGCGTCCTGGCGGCCCCCGAGATCGTCGTGGGAGCGGTAGTTGTGGCGGGCGTTGTCGTGGTGGGCTTCGCCATCAAAGAAGCCCTGGATGCGTATGAGCTGAGATGGGGCGTTCCCGAGAAAGCGAGGCCCGCGCCTGAAACGAAGCCCGTACCTGAGACGGAATCGCTCACGTCGCTGTTTAATGAGAACACCAAGGAGCAGGAAGATGCGAAGACTGGACCGAGGATTACTGAGGTCACGGAAGCGGAGGGGGTAATTGAGATCGTTGCAGAAGGCGAGAATGGCGAAATTCGAATCCTGGGCAACATCGAAACCACTGAGGGTACGATCACGCTTGATCAGACCCACATTCAAGGTCAGGGTGCCGGAACAAGCGGTTTGAGGGAAATGGGTGAGATTATCCGTGAGTTCGGGCGATCACGTGGTGCAAGCGAAGTCATCATTCAAGGTGCGACGCGAACGACCGGAGCGCGCCCCGGTCACACGCCTCGTCCAATTCGAGTCAGGGTAAAATGAGCGCCATTCAACTCGTATTCTCGGGCTGGAAGGACGATCCGCGCTCGGTGGATCTCGTTCATCTTCTTCGTCGTGAACTCAAGCTATCGCTTGGTGTTTCCAAGCGGATCGTGGATTCTATTGTTGCTCGGCCAGTGGAGATGGTCGAGGTCTCCAATGAAATGATCGCCAAACGGGTGCGCGAACTCGGTGCAGGTATCGGACTATATGCTGCCGTGAAGGGACCGAAGATCTATTTCACTGGCCTGAGACCCAACGCGAGTCGGGAATCTCTGGTTCACTTGCTCTCGGAGGATGGTGGCCTTGCGGTGGATGAGGCAGGCCGCTTGGTTGACCGACTGGTTAGCTCGGGTGGAACAGCAGTGGAGAGCAATGATCGGGAGTGTGCCCTTAGATGCTGTGAGGGGGCCGAGCTGCTAGGTTTTGTCTGTACTCTCACCACATAGGGGGCTGTGTCCACTTCCGGTTTCGCTTCACAGCGACCGATGTGCTCCCGCCATATTCACCAGAGGGGCAGGAGGGCTGGAGGGGCTGGGAACTGGCGCGGAATCGTTCCCTCTCCGGAGTGTGTCGACGGCGCGGATGGCAGTGTTACCGGAACTCGTCCACGATGAAGACACCCGCGCTGGAGGAATCGAGGATAGCGGTCCCGGGCTTCGACTCGGGCCGCTTCCGGAGCTGACCGAACCCGAGCCGTGCCACCGCGCAGATGGGGATTCTGTTTCCACCCTTCATCGGCTGGGCCACATAGTACCGGATGACGGGTTGCGGTCCTCCAGTCCAGACCCGGCCATAGAGCCGCGCCGGCGCCTCGAGCAACCCGATGTTGTCGTCAAGCACGCTCTCAATCGGCCCGTCGTAGAGGGTAATGGTCCGAGCGCGCGACTGGTTCGCGTCGAGCTGCACCCAGCCTCCCTCTCCCACGAACATCCGGAGGTAGTTCATCGCCTCCAGTGCCTTCTCGGGGCACTTCTCTGGTCCCGGAGTGCCGTCAGGACGCAGGGCCACTCCTCCCGTTGCGGTTCCGGGACAGCCGGAGGACATCACAAGAAGGACGGCGCAGCCCAAGAGCGCGAACTTGTTGAAGACCATACCCCCGGCTCTTATCGCGCAATGAGTCGGTGATCCA
>QKJM01000200.1 GCA_003249315.1 Archangium sp. | reverse complement strand
AAGAAGATATTCCACAAGGTGTGGGCGCAGTGGCGGTACGAGAACGAGCTGCCTGAGGAGGAGGGACCGGAGTGGGTGAGCCAGCCGGTGGGGGAGGGAG
This sequence comes from Archangium sp., assembly GCA_003249315.1. GTDB lineage: Bacteria > Myxococcota > Myxococcia > Myxococcales > Myxococcaceae > QKJM01. The sequence continues at coordinate 2,457 of QKJM01000200.1, read as the reverse complement.
CGCGTCCACAGCCGAGGCAGGAGCGGGTCGAGGAGGTGCTGCTCTTCTGTGGAGGGGGGAAGGACAGCCTGGTGTCGATGAAGCTGCTGGAGCGGGCGGGGGTGCCGTTCGACGCGTTTGTCTATGCGGCGAGCACGTATGGGAACGTGCGGCAGCAGTTCGAGCTGGTGGAGAAGCTGCTGGACGAGGGGGCGGCGCGGAGGAGGAACCGCATGGTGGTGCTGGATGACTTCATGGAGTCTCCGGTGCTGGAGCTGTACGGGGCGGAGGTAGGCGTGGGGACGGTGACGGCGGCGGAGACGCCGAGCTCGGTGTTCAGCGTGCTGCCGGTGATGCTGGCGCGTGGATACCCGTTCGCGGTGCTGGGGCACGAGGCGAGCGCGAACCGAGGCAACCTGGTGTGGGAGCGCACCGGGGAGGACGTCAACCACCAGTGGGGCAAGTCCTACGAGGCGGAGGCGCTGCTGGACGAGTACGTGCGCAGCGAGCTGGTGTCGGACGTGGGAGTCTTCAGCATGCTGATGCCCATCCACGACGTGGTGATATTCGAGTTGCTGCGGCGGGACGCGGACGCGCTGGGAGCGACGCACTCGTGCAACGTGCGCAAGCCGTGGTGCTGCCGGTGTCCGAAGTGCGCGTATGTGTGGTTGAGCTGTCGGGCGCACCTGCCGCGCGAGCCGGTGGAGGCGGTGTTCTCGGAGGACCTGCTGGAGGTGGAGGCGAATGAGGGCTTCTTCCAGGACATGGCGGGGCTGGGAGAGCACACGCCCTTCGAGTGCATCGGACAGGAGGAGGAGAGCCGGCTGGCGTTGGCGCTGTGCGAGGCGAGGGGCCTGCTGGGGCCGAGAGGTGAGGCCCTGATGAAGAGGCTGCCGCCGGTGGAGGTGGGGGCGGAGCTGGAGCGGTTCCTGAAGGTGGAGACGGAGCGCTCCAACCTGCCGCGAGCGGTGGCGGCGGGAGTGTTGCCGCAGATGAGGGCCGCGGCCGAGTCCGCGCGGGAGCGCATCGTGGGTACGCTGGGCGAGGCGAAGAGGGCGGCCGGACGAAGTGCCTGAGGACGGGCTACCCGAGGAGGCCGCGGAGGTGTTCGCACATCTTCGCGGTGCCGCGAACGGACTCGGGGAAGGCCTCGCCGAAGGTCTGGAAGTTGTGGATCATCTCCGGCCACACCTCGAGGTGGGCCTGCACGCCCTGGGCGCGGGCCGTCTCGGTGAAGCGGCGGGCATCGTCGAGCTGCAGCTCCGCGCTGCCCACGTGGAGGAAGAGGGGCGGAAGCCCGCGCAGGTCCGCGTAGAGGGGTGAGGCCAGCGGCTCCCTGGGGTTGGCTCCGCCGAGGAACCACTTCGCCCAGTGCAGCAGCATGGACTTGCTGCCCCAGTCGTAGAGGGCATTGGTCTCCACGCTCTCGCCGCTGCACTCGAGGTCCACCCACGGGGCGGTGAGGACGGCGCCCGCTGGCAGTGGCACGCCCTGGTCTCGCAGGGCCACCATCGCGGAGACGGCCAGCCCTCCGCCCGCCGAGTCCCCGCAGAACACGATGCGCTCCGGTTTCACTCCGGTGGACAGGAGCCAGCGGTACGCGGCGACGATGTCGTCGACCTGGGCGGGGAAGGGGTGCTCGGGGGCCAGTCGGTAGTTGAGCCCCAGCGCCCGCGCCCCCGTGCCGAGGGCGAGCCGGGCGATGAGGTCCCCATGCGTGCGGGTGGAGCCGAAGACGTACGAGCCTCCGTGGAGGTACAGCACCACGTCATCGCTGGAGCCCTGGAGGGGGATGAACCACTCGGAGGGGACGCCTCCCGCGTCCACCTGCTCGCGTCGCACGCGCTTGAGTGCTGGCGAGGGGATGAACAGAGACTCCATCTCCGCGCGCTGCGAGGGGGCATCGAGATGGATGATGCGCTCGTTGGTGGCCTTCATGAAGGCGACGGTGGCCTCGAACTTGAAGCTCCACCCGGGTCGCAGCGGGCCTCGCTTCAGGCGCCTCGCGGCCGTGGCGATGCTGGTGCCCGCCAGTGTCGACAGTGTGGTGAGAAGTCCCATGTGCTTCGCACATCATACCCTTTGCGTTTCAGAGGTTGGAATCCCGTCACCGAGGGAGCGGTGGACTCCATGAGTACACCAGTGTAGGTGTCGCGCATGAACGTCGGTTCACTTTCACATCGGTTCATGGCATCGAGCCTCTGTGTGTTCCTTGTTTCCTGTAGCGCCACCCTGCACACGCGCCAGAGCCCCGCACGAACTGGCCAGGTACGCGCTCGTCATCGAGGAGACGTCGGATGGTCAGGTCACCCACTCCTGGCGGCCAGCCAGCGACTTCGATTTGACGGAGTACCCCGCCCGCGCGAGCGGACGCGGCAATCTCGGTGGACGGTTCATCCCCGTTGCGACAAGTACACCCCATTGTGATGCCAGGCAGGATGCTTGTATCGACATATGCACGCGCAGCCCGAGGCCCAT
>QKJM01000382.1 GCA_003249315.1 Archangium sp. | reverse complement strand
CATGGGCCCGCGTACGATCACTTCCTCGTCCGCGGCGTCCACCCCGAGCGCATCTTCGGCGACCGGCTGCAGCGGGAGCTGGCGGTGGTGGCCCACTCCGGGCGGAGCTGGCTGGTGCGTCGTCGCTGACGCCCTCCGGAAGGGGCCGGGGAGGCCCGCCTCCTCACTGCGCCGATACGCGCGCGCGCAGCAGCAGATCCAGGTTCTCCGCCTCCCAGGCCTGCGCCCTCGCGAAGTCGTGGAACTTCCGCTCGTGCTCGAGGAACTCCGGCGGGTGGATGCAGCGCCGCCCGTCCTCGCCCCTCCGCGTCCGGTAGACGTGGTGCAGCATCTCGTGGAAGACGATCCACTCCACGAAATAGCGGGGCACCACCGGCTGATCCAACGCCGGGTGGATCCGGATGACCCGCGAGTCCGCCGAGTAGGAGCCCATCTTGATGCTCTTGCGCGGCCTCGTCACCCGCGGCGCCGGCCCGTAGGTGATGGCGGCATTGATGCGGCCGTCGAAGTAGCGGAGGTTGAGCCGCTCGAAGATGCGGCCCAGGTCATGGTGCTGCCCCATCGGCTCCAGCCGCATCCGCTTGCGCATCTGCTCCGGCGACACCCGGCGGATGAAGACCTTGTTGCGCTCGATATAGCGATCCAACAAGCCGCTGGCCTCCGAGTCCCCACAGCGGACGAAGTCCGCCAGCGCCTGAATCACCTCGTCCGGGGCCGCCAGGAACATGTGGTGCAGCCGCAGGCGCCACAGGGCCCGGTAACGCTGGAAGGTGAGCATCGTGTGCGTGTTGTCGTGGATGTCCACCGCCACCGGAGCCCGTAGACGCGTCCGGAGCCGGCGCTCGAGCACGCGGCGCCAGACCTTCAGCAGCCGGTTGGGCTCGGGCGCAGTGGATTGCTCGCGAGCAATGCGCCCCGCCGGCGAGCTTCTCTTCTTCGTCAGGTTCTTCTTCTTCGCGCGCGCCATAGACGGGTCCGGATTCTAGGGACCCGTCTGACAGGTGTAAACGCGTTCGTCCGAGCAAAAACCTAGAGATTCCAAAGGCTTATAGCCACTCCCACGCACCCTCGCCCACTTGTCCGCCAGGGGGCGAGCGCACCGCATACCCCCCTCTTCCCCCTCACCTCCTCCGCCTCGAGCGGCACTCCAGGGTGAGTACCGCCGGCTCGGACAAATCCATGGGAACCGTGTATTTCACGGTTCCCCACGAGGAGCGCCGACCCGGACAGCGGTAGCGAACGCGAATCTTCTCCCCTGGAGGTAGGGAAAGGGAGGCGTTGGCCTTCACCCGGCGCTTGCCCACTACCCGGATGTCCGTCCGGGAGGGGGCCTTGAACAGCACCGGAATCTCGGTGGGAGGAGTAGGACTCTCTGCCACCTGAGCGGCGGACGGGCCGTTGCCAGGCTGCCCCTCCACGGCCCCGGCGGCCAGCAGGGCGGCGGAGGCTGCCCCTGCCACCCCGGCCGCGGTCTCGACCTGGCCCGCTCCGGACGCGGCCTCCGAGTCCTCGCCCACCTCCGCCCCGGAGGACTCGCTCGTCCCTGACGCGGGCTCGGCGGCCACGGCAGCAGGGGCGGGAGACTCCCCGGGGGATGGCGCCACGTCTCCCCCCTTCGTCGGATCCGCGGAGGCACCTGGTGCCGCTGGCAAGGGCGAGGTGGCGCCAGGCGGAGCCGCGGGCCGCAGGAGGGGCTCGAGCCAGAAGAGCCAGGCAGCGCCCCCTCCCACCGCCAGGAGGAGCGACACGAGGAGGGCCACCAGGAGACCCCGTCCGCGACCTCGCGGAGCCGGGCCGGGATCCGTCTGGGTGACGCTGCTGAAGCCCGCGGTGGACTCGTCGTCCTCGGGCTCCAGCCCCGAAGGCTCCAGGTCCTCCGCATCCGCCTGGAAGTCCTCATCGAAATCAGGCGGCGAGGCGCGCACGGGCCCTCTCTCGCTCAGCGTGGCCGGCGTGACGGAGGCCTCCTCGTCCAGGACGGAATGGGTCCGCCGGCGCTCCACGACCGGCTGGGACGGGGGCGTGGTGGACGCCTTGCGATTGGAGCCGATGGCGCGCCGGCCCGAGGAGGAGGGGCGGGCGGGCCGCTCATCCACGGTGGACTCATCCTGGGACACGGCAGGAAGGACGGGCGTGCGTGCGACGGGCCCGCCGCCACCAGGCAAGGCTCCGAGCCGCCCCGGCAACGTGCGAATGGCGGTGGGCTCGTCCTCCTCCTCATCCCCAGCACCGAAAGAAGGGGACGAGGCGGCGAGCAGATCGCGTGGCCGGGCCATCTCCGTGCGCGGCTCGTCCTCCAGGGCCACCGACGGCAGGGCCTCGGCGGAGGGCCGGCGAGCGGGCCGGGCGATGAGGCCACCGGGAGAGGACACGCGGGTATCACCCTGGGGCTTGCCGGCAGGGATATGGAGCACCGTGCGCTCCTCCTCCTCTCCCAGCAGCCGCGCGACATAGGCCGCCACGTTGTCGCTGTGCCGCAGCGCGCCCGAGTCCAGCAGGTACTCCAGCTCCTCCTGAAGCTCCGCGGCCCGCTGGTAGCGTGCGTCCCGGTCCTTCGTCA
>QKJM01000696.1 GCA_003249315.1 Archangium sp. | reverse complement strand
TAGTAGCTGCCCACGTCCGGGGCCTGGGCCAGCATCCTCCGCACCTGCTCCATCTCGTTGCGCGCCTGGTTGAGCTTCCCCCTCACATTGCCATTCCGGTTCTTGTCGTAGGCGTCCCCGAGCAGGTCCTCCAGCCGGGCGAGCCGCTCCTCCATGGCCTCGCGATCGACCACCACCCGCGTCTCCGGGTTGCGGCGGCGGCCTCCATGGAGCTCGGAGGCGATGGGAGGCGCGGAGCCGGTGGCCTGCCCCGGAGGCGGCGGGAGCGCCTGGGCGCTCTGGGCGTGGGCGGAGGCGACGGTGAACAACGCGGCGAAAATGGCGAGAGCCTTCTTCATGACTTTGTCCTTCTGGGAAGGTGCTTTCCGTATCTGCCCGCTCAGACGGGCAGCTCGCGTCCGCATTCAAACCCGCGGCGATCGCGACGGTCCTCCCCTTCTACCTCACGGAGCACCCCCGAGGAGAGAGGGCTCCCCCCAGGCTCCCTCGCACGCCCGGCTACTCCTTCACCGCACCGGCGGTGAGGCCGCTGACGATTCGGCGCTGGAAGAGCACCGTCATCGCCACCAGCGGCAGCGTGGCCACCACCGAGGCGGCCGCCATCTCCGCCCAGGGCTGCTCGTACTCGGTGGCGAAGAGGCTGATGGCCACCGGCACCGTGCGTTTCTCAGGAGAGGAGAGGAACGTGAGGGCGTAGAGGAACTCGTTCCACGAGAAGATGAAGACGAGGATGGCGGTGGTGGCCAGCCCCGGCGCGGAGAGCGGCAGGAGCACCCGGCGGAAGGCGCCGAAGGGCGTGCAGCCATCCACGCGGGCCGCGCGGTACAGCTCGTCCGGGAGCTGGCGGAAGAAGGAGGTGAGAATCCACAGCGTCAGCGGCAGCGCGAAGGTGGCGTACGGAGGAACCAGCCCCACCAGCGTGTTGCGCAGGCCCACGCTCCGCAGAATCAGGTACAGCGGACTCACCGTGGCGATGGGAGGAAACATGGACACGGCCAGCGCCGCGCCGAGCAGCAGGCCGCGCCCGCGGAACTCCAGCTTCGCCAGGGCGAAGGCCCCCGTGGCCCCCACCACCATGCAGAAGAGCGTAGTGAGCGTGGCCACCATCAGCGAGTTGCCCACCGACCGCAGGAAGGGACGCCCCCACAGCACGCGAGCGTAGTTCTCCAGGGTGAGGGAGTCCGGCAGCGGCTGGGTGAGCTGCGTCTCCGGCCAGAACGAGGTGAGCACCTGCCAGGCGAACGGACCCAGGAAGAAGGTGAGGAAGGCCACCGTCGCCAGCCACGGCCCCAGGCGTCTCATCGCCGCCCCTCCCGTCCCAGCAACGCCAGGTACACCAGGCTCAGCCCCACCACGCACACGAAGGTGGCCACCGAGAGCGCCGAGCCATACCCGAAGTTCCCCGAGCGCATCAGCGTCTTGTACGCGTAGATGCTCAGCGTCTCCGTGGTGTTCGCCGGCCCGCCCTCCGTCAGCACGAAGATGGCGTCGAAGACGCGGAACGCATCCAGCGTGCGGAAGAGCAGCGCCAGCAGGATGGCCGGCTTCAGCAGCGGCAGGGTAATCGACACGAAGGAGCGCCAGCGCGAGGCGCCGTCCACCCGGGCCGCCTTGTACAGGTCCTCCGGAATGCCCTGCAGACCCGCGAGTACCAGCAGCGCCACGAAGGGCGTCGTCTTCCACACGTCCACGAGGATGGCCGCGTGCAGCGCGTACACCGGCAGGCCCAGCCAGTTGATGTCCTCGCCCAGCAGCCGGTTGATGAGGCCATGGTCCGCGTTGAAGAGCCACGCCCACAGCTTCGCGCCGATGACGGTGGGGATGGCCCACGGGATGAGCACCGCGGCCCGCAGGAAACCGCGCCCAGAGAAGGCCGTGTCGAGCAGCAGCGCCAGCGGCACCGCCAGCAACAGCTCCACCGACACCGCCACCAGCGTGAAGTACGCCGTGTTGCCCAGCGCTCCCCAGAAGCGCTCGTCCTGGAGCATGAAGGCGTAGTTCTCCAGCGCCACCCAGCGCCGCTCGCCGAAGACGAGGATGAAGCGGTGCAGGCTCAGCCACATGGCCCCCAGCACCGGGTAGAGCGCCACCCCCGCCAGCACCACCACCGCCGGCGCTGTCAGCAGGTACGCCTGCCGCCGCTCGCGCTCCCTCGAGCCCACCGCCCTCCTCATGGCCCTCCCTCCTCGAAGGCCTCGAGCTGGCCGGTGAGATGATCGACCTGATGCTGCGCCCGCAGCAGCGCCTCCTCGGGGGTGCGCAGGCCGGCGATGGCCGCGGAGAACTCGCTCTGCAGCACGTCCGAGAGCAGGTTGTAGTAGGGCGTCACCGGCCTCGGCCGCGCCTCCCGCATCCGCTCCAGCAGGCTGGCGATGAAGGGCACGCGCTCCACCAGCTCCGGCTGGAGGTACACCGCCGGCCGCGGCGGGTTGCGCCCGAAGCGCAGCGCCATGAAGAGGTTTGCCTCGGGCGAGGTGAGCCACGCGATGAGGCGCTCGGCCGCGCGGCGACGGGTCTCCGACACGTTCGCATTCACCGCGAGCTGCCACCCGCCCAGCGTC
>QKJM01000927.1 GCA_003249315.1 Archangium sp. | reverse complement strand
GCCGATCGATCCGGTGCTCTCCGCGAAGGTGGACATCCTCCGGGCCATCGCGGACATCTACGGCTTCAAGCGCACCCTGGCGCGCGCCGCGGATGACTTCACCCAGTCCGGCACGCCGCAGATCGGCAACTTCGAGCAGCTCGTCTCGCTCAGCGGGCGGCAGGAGCTGGACGCCGGGGATCAGCCGGTGGTGCAGGCGGTGGACTACCTGCTGCGCTACGCCTTCGACAACCGGGCCTCGGACATCCACATCGAGCCCAAGCGCACCACCTCGCAGGTGCGCCTGCGCATCGACGGCGTGCTGCACCCCGTGTACTCGCTGCCCTCGGGCGTACACCCGCCCATCGTCTCACGCGTGAAGACGCTCTCTCGCATCGACATCTCCGAGAAGCGCAAGCCGCAGGACGGCCGCATCAAGACCGAGCGCGACGGCCGCGAGGTGGAGCTCCGTGTCTCCACGCTGCCCACCGCCTTCGGCGAGAAGGTGGTCATCCGTATCTTCGATCCCGAGACGCTGGTGCAGGACATCGCCCAGCTCGGGTTCGATTCGGACGAGAAGGGCGTCTTCGAGTCGTGGATCGACCAGCCCCACGGCCTCATCCTCGTCACCGGCCCCACGGGCAGCGGCAAGACGACCACGCTCTACTCGGCGCTCAAGGCTGTGGCCGGCCCGGACGTCAACGTCACCACCATCGAGGATCCCATCGAGATGGTGTGGGAGGGCTTCAACCAGGTGCAGGTGCAGCCCAAGGTGGGCCTCGACTTCGCCAACGCCTTGCGCCACATCCTCCGGCAGGATCCGGACGTCATCATGGTGGGTGAGATTCGAGACCCGGAGACGGCGGAGAACGCCATCCAGGCCGCGCTCACGGGCCACCTGGTGCTGGCCACGCTGCACACCAACGACGCCATCGGCGCGGTGGCGCGTCTGAAGGACCTGAGCGTGCCGCCCTTCCTGCTGGCGCAGAGCCTCATCGGGCTGATGGCCCAGCGCCTGCTCCGGCGGGTGTGCCCGCACTGCGCGCAGGAGGCGACGCTCACGCCGGACGAGCTGACCACGCTGGGGGCGCCGATTCCGCTGCTGCCGGGCGGCGTGCGCATCGTCAAGGGGGCCGGCTGCATCCGCTGTCGCGGCACCGGCTACTGGGGCCGCACGGGCGCCTTCGAGATCGTCAACGTGAGCGCGGAGCTGCGGGACTTGATCGGCCGCGGCGCCGGGCACCCGGAGATGCTCGAGGCGGCGCGCAAGGGTGGAACGCGCACCCTGCGCGAGTCCGCGGTGCGCAAGCTCGCACAGGGCCTCACCTCCTTCGACGAGGTGGTGCGCATGACGTCCGTGGGGTAGGGGCCGCGGCCCTCACCCCAGTCCTCCTACCAGGTGACGAACTCGGGGGGCGTGTCGCCGTCGAGGAAGTGCTCGTAGGTGGCGGTGTAGTTGGGGTCGGCGGAGGGATCGGTCGTGGTGCCCTCGACGACGAGGCGGTGTCCGTCGAGGTACATCCCGGTGGCGAACACGTCTCCCGCGGGCGAGCCGAGCTCGGTATAGGCCGTCCGGACGCTGCTCAGCGTCTCCGGATCGATCTGTTCGATTCGGACGGAGCTGCGGATGAACGGGATGAAGAGAGGTCCGTTCCTTCGTGAGGTGGCGAGGACGATGGCGCTCTCTCCCCGCGTCTCCCACAGGAGCGTGCGCGGATCGTACGTGCTGCCGAGCCGGGTGCGTGTCCCCTCGCAGCGGTTGACGGGCAGTCGCTCGACGAAGATGTCGTAGACCATCCTCGGACCCGGTCCGGTGGCCGGCGGCATGTAGATGGAGGCGAAGTACCAGCAGTCGCGCACCTTGAAGGGCAGGGTGTACTGACCGTCGCCGACCGGCGGGTAGCCGTGGTAGGTGCCGCTCGTCTCGTCTTCCCCGGGCGCCTCGGGGATCTCCTCGGATGCGATCACGGTGGGGGGCTCGTAGCTGGAGAGGAAGTTCTCGAAGGTCGCCACGAACCCCGGACCGGCTCCGATCTCCGGCTGCTCCGTCATCATGGGCCCGACCTTGGTTCCCTCGACGATGAGGCGGTTGCCCTCGAAGGCCAGCCGGGAGGCCTCGACGTCCCCGTCTCGTGCTCGGAGCGCGTGGATCCGCCCCACCTGCATCGTGTCCGTCGAGAACTGGTAGAGCTTCAGGTATCCAGGGGGACGGGGTACGGGGCCATAGGCCTCGGGCTTCACCGCGAAGGCGATGACGAGCTCTCCCCGGCTCCCCGGCTCGACGAGGAGAGTCTGCCCGCCGAACGAGTAGCTGAGATGCACCGTCCGGGCCTCGCAGTGCTGTGTGGGCAGTCTTCGGACGGTGAGCTGGTAGGGGTTCCTCCAGTACCACTGGTCGGCGGAGACGAAGTACCAGCAGTCCTTGACCTTCACGGGCGTGTGGAATCTTCCCATGAAGCTCTGTGCCTGGAGCGGGTCGGCAGAGGCCACGTCGCCGAGCAGGACCCCCAGGCCCATGGCTACGACGGCACCTGCTCGAATCATCCGCTTCACCACTTTCAGCATCTTCACCATTTTCACCAT
>QKJM01000378.1 GCA_003249315.1 Archangium sp. | reverse complement strand
CGCGGCGGTGATGCTCATCGACGCCGCCAAGGGTGTCGAGCCGCAGACCAAGAAGCTCTTCAAGGTCTGCCGCATGCGGGGCATCCCCATCTTCACCTTCGTCAACAAGCTCGACCGCTTCGGCCGCGCGCCGCTGGAGCTGATGGACGAGCTGGAGCAGGTGCTCGGCATCCGCGCCTACCCGATGAACTGGCCCATCGGCATGGGGCCCGAGTTCCGCGGCGTGTATGACCGGCAGGCCAAGGTGGTGCATGTCTTCGCCGCCGAGGGTCGTCACGGTGAGTCCGAGGTGGCCGAGCGCTCCGTGCCCATCGACTCGGAGGAAATCCACTCCGTGCTCACCGAGCAGGAGCTGGCGACGCTGAAGGAGGAGATAGAGCTCCTCGACATCGGCGGCGACGAGTTCACCCGGGAGAAGGTGGACGCGGGCCAGCTCACGCCCCTGTTCTTCGGCAGCGCGATGACGAACTTCGGCGTGCGACCGTTCCTGGACGCCTTCTTGGAGCTGGCGCCCACGCCCACCTCGCGTCCCACGAGGGACGGGCCGCGCGAGCCCACGCACGAGAAGTTCTCGGGCTTCATCTTCAAGATTCAGGCGAACATGGACCCGGCGCACCGGGACCGCATCGCCTTCCTCCGGGTGGTGTCGGGCCGCTACACCAAGGGGATGAGCGCGTTCCACTCGCGGCTGGGCAAGGATGTTCGTCTGGCCAAGCCGAGCCAGTTCATGGCGTCCGAGCGCACGGCGATCGAAGACGCGTGGCCGGGGGACGTGATTGGTCTCTTCGATCCGGGGACGTTCCGGATCGGCGACACGCTGGCCGAGGGGGAGGACCTGGAGTTCGAGAGCGTGCCGCGCTTCAGCCCGGAGTACTTCGCCATCGTCCGCTCGAAGGATCCGCTGCGGCGCAAGCAGATGGAGAAGGGACTGGAGCAGCTCTCCGAGGAGGGCACGGTGCAGATCTTCCAGCAGCTCGGGATGGGGATGAAGGATCCCATCGTGGGCGTGGTGGGCGCGCTCCAGTTCGAGGTGCTGCAGTACCGGGTGGAGCACGAGTACGGAGCCCGCATCATGCTGGACCGGCTGCCCTTCAGCCACGCGCGCTGGGTGGTGGGGCCGAACTTCGACCCGAAGAGCTTCGACTGGGAGGGCAACCGGCAGACGGTGCAGGACCGGGACGGGCTGCCGCTGGTGCTCTTCCGCGACGACTGGGCGCTGCAGCACGCCGAGGAGAAGCACCCCGAGCTGAAGTTCCTCTCCGCGGCGCCGCAGTTGCGCAAGCTCGCGGCCACGGGCTCGTAGCTACTTGTACGGCACCACGGTGCCGCCCCGGTGCTCGTTGACGCGCAGGACCAGGCCGCTCTCCTTGTGGATGCGAGCGGCCTTCGGCCCCACCAGGAAGCCCTTGGGGTCGCTCTTGCGGTAGGTCTTCTTCAGGTACTCCTCGAGCTCCGCGTACAGCTTGCGGAACTTGTCCGACGCGACGTCCTTGCGGCCCGTCTGGGGCGTCACGTCCAGCTCGGCCCAGAGCTGGCCGCTGAGCAGCTCGCCCTCCTCGTTGAGGCGTGAGCGCTCGATGAAGATGACGGGCGAGCGCACCTCGTCGATGCGCCACAGGCCCTTGTCCTTGCCTCGCTTGTACTTGTCGACGATCGCCGGGCCGATCTCGACGGCCACCAGGTAGAGCTCCTCCTCGGGGAGCTGGGGCATCGTGTCCACGCTGGCCCGGAAGGTCTCCCACTCGGGGGGCACGCGCCGGGGGTACACCTCCAGCTCGAAGCGCTCGAGGAACCGGAAGAAGGCGAGCTCGTCGTCGGGCGACATGAAGAACTGAAGCTGGTTGGCCATGGGCGGCCCCCTTAGCCTAGAAAGAACGGCCATGGAAATGACCTTCGACGCGCTGCTCGCTCGGATGCACGAGCTCAAGGACCTTCAGGGGCTCATCATGCTGGCCACCTGGGACCAGGAGACCTACCTGCCCTCCAAGGGCTCCGAGGGGCGCTCCCACCAGCTCTCCACCCTGCAGGGCATCCACCACGAGCGCCTGGTCGATCCCCGGCTGGGGGAACTGCTCGCCTGGGCGGTGGACAACGCCTCCCTCACCGAGGACCAGCGGGCCATGGCGCGCGTCCTCACCCACGAGAGGGAGCGCGAGGTGAAGGTCCCCAAGGCCCTGGTGAAGGCGCTCGCCGAGGCCCAGAGCCAGGGGCTCGTCGCCTGGCGCGATGCGCGCAAGCAGAAGCGCTTCGCCCCCTTCCAGCCCGCGCTGGCGCGGCTGCTGTCCCTCCGCCGCGAGCAGGCGGACGCCTATGGCCACGACGGCGAGCGTTATGACGCCCTGCTCGAGGGCTACGAGCCGGGGATGCGCGTGACCCGCCTCACCCCGGTGCTCTCCGCCCTCCGCGACGCGCTCGTCACCCTGGTGGGCAGGCTCCAGGCCGCGCCGCGCCAGGTGCCGGACTTCTTCCAGGGCCGGCGCTTCGACGCGGAGAAGCAGTGGCACTTCACCCTGCGGCTGCTGCGGGACATGGGCTTCGACCTGGAGGCCGGAAGGCAGGACAAG